>CAIJIZ010000652.1 GCA_903820735.1 uncultured Pirellula sp. | reverse complement strand
GCCGTTCGGATTGCCGTATTGGGGTGGTGGCGGATATCCCGGGGCTTGGTTGTTCTGGTAGCCTGGAAGGTTTTGTACAGGGACTGGGTATTGTTGCCCGTTGTGTGAGACGACTGGGCCGTTGGCCGTCTGTTGCCACTGTACACCTTGTTGCTGCAGATCCTGAGTTATCTGATCTTTGGCTTGTTGGGCATTTTCTCGGTGCCATTGGATTTTGGGCATCCCGTTTTCCCAGTCGATTGACATCATTCCTGTGGTTAGCAATCCTGTGGCAACGGTAAGGAATATTTTCGAACCGAGTGGTGTAGACGCTATGCTGCGGATGGGTGCAGGAGCGAACAGAAGCAGAGTTTCCGCAATTCTTTGTGCGGTCGACTTGTCGATTCGAGTGGGCCGTTTCGGCGATTTGCTGTAGGGCTTGGGACTTGCCATGAAAGGGATTCGGCTCCTGCCTTGGGATAATACTTTTCGGCAGGTTGTTTGTAGGGCAGGGGGAGCTTTGGATGCAAGTCCAGTCAGCCCACTAGCGTTTCTTTCGTTCTCGCCGTACGTCTTCGAGGGCTGCTTGGATTGCCTTTGCTCGGTTGGGATTGTCGGCTTGATCGGTCAATTCATAGAGGAATCGGCTGGGATAAGTCGGGCGAGGTTTGCCCCATTTGAAACGACTTTGGGGGAGCGTCAGGGTGAGTTCGTCTTGGGCTCTAGTTACTCCGACGTAGCACAAGCGTCGTTCTTCGTCGACGCTGTCGAGCTCTTCGGAGATCGATCGACGGTGAGGCAGAACACCTTCTTCCATACCGATCATGTAGACGATCGGGAATTCAAGTCCTTTTGCGCTGTGGTAAGTCATCAGGGAGACGGCGTTGAGGCCTTGATTTTTGTCTTTGGAACTACCGAATTCACGACCGGTCAGCGTCACGGAGGTCAAGAACCCGTCGAGGGAGGGATCAGGGGTGCTGAATTCATACTGAGCGATGGCGTTGAAAACCGATTCGAGCGAACCGATTCGCATGGCGGACTCTTCTGGGTCATCGTACAGTCGCTGGATCTCTTCGCGGTACTTCAATGCATCGATCAGACGCATAAGTCCGCTTGCCATATCGCTCGTTCCCTCTTCGTCATTTTCTGTCTGGGTGGGTTCGGCTTTTGGGGTGTCTGCACTGGATGCATCACCAGGTGGATTTTGTACTTCGAAAGGGGGAGGATCTGTGAAGCCATTTGGATCTGTAAAGTGAATCGGATCTGCGAAATCAATTGGTTCAGTGGGGGAAGACTGGAACAAGCGGCTGAACCGAAGTTGAAGCGACTTTAGGTTTTCGATACCGCGCTGCGCGGCGGTCGGTAGCGTTGTGACGAACGCTGGATCTTGCATCACTTTCCAGATGCTGGTCGATGTGGAGACGGCTTGAGCCAGTAGCTTATCGACGCTGCTAGCCCCCATGCCGCGTGGGGGGACGTTGATGACACGCAGAAGGGCGAGTTCGTCATTTGGGGAATCGATCCAGCGGAGGTATGCCAAGCAATCTCGGACTTCTTTTCGGTCGAAGAATGACTGCGTGCCGGTGATCACATAGGGAACATTCTGGCGTCGGAGTTCCATTTCAAAGGGGCGGGGTTGTTCATTGGTTCGGAAAAGAATGGCGAAATCTCCGGGGGAGACGCTTTTATCGCGTTTGATGCGATCGGCGATTTCTTCGACCACTCCTTTGGCTTCTTCGTTCTCACCGGGGAACTGTAATACCCTGGGTGGCTTGCCGTTCGGGCGGGCAGGCCGAAGGACTTTATCGTGGCGTTCTCGATTGAAGACAATCAATCGGTTGGCCATGTTCAAGATCGCATCGGTGGAGCGATAGTTCTCCTCAAGCCGAACGACCTTCGCTTCGGGCCAGTCCTTGCGGAAATTCAAAATATGTTTGACTTCCGCGCCTCGCCAACCGTAAATCGACTGATCGTCATCCCCCACGACGCACAGATTGCGATGGTCTTGAGCCAGCGCTTTGATGATTCGGTACTGACATCCGTTGGTGTCTTGGTATTCATCGACAAGGATATGGTCGTAGCGACCGGCTTCGGCGTGGCGAACTTTTTCGTTCTCGGTCAGCAGCATTTCAGCGAACACCAGCAAGTCGTCGAAGTCGAAAGCTGCTTGGAGTTTAAGCGCTCGTTGGTAGCGTCGAAAACCGCTGGCTGCGATATGCTCTTGATCATTGACTGCTGCCGAATCGGCTTTGTCGGGGCGAACCCCGGCATTTTTCCATCTGCTGACGATATTTAGGAAGTCAGAAGGGGAAAGAGTTTTCTCGTGGACTCGGATTTCGCGCAGAACCGTACGAGCGACGCTTTCTGCATCGCTTCGGTCGTATATCGTGAATTTCTCCGGGTAGCCCAGTTCCGATGTCCAGCGTTTGAGAATTTGCACACAATGGGAGTGAAATGTCCCAATTTGCGGTCTCGGACTTGCTTTTTGTCCTTTTTTTACTCGTTTAGGAAGCTTGAGCTGATGGCCTATCCGCTCCTGCATTTCCAGCGATGCTTTATTGGTAAAAGTTACCGCCAGAATTCGGTCCGGAGCAGTCTTGTGCTTTATTAGATTTGCTACTCTGAACGTAACTACGCGGGTTTTTCCAGTCCCAGCCCCGGCGAGGACCAAGAGTGGGCCGGAGAGGGTAGCGACTGCATCGGCTTGTGCGGGATTCAAATCTGGCATGAGTGAAATGTAGCGAAGGAATCAAGGATGTGAACTCCGTTCGACGGGATCCAGAGGGAGTTCTGGGGGGGCAACTGTGAAGTTGTCGTGAAAGTGGACTCGACGAACTCTCGCCGGGAGGTTACACTCCTCGACCTAGATTTCCCCAATTTGTTGGAATTTGCATTTCTTGGATCAGCTTCAAAATCATGTACGCGATCATTAGCGACGGCGGCCGTCAATACAAAGTCACCGAAGGATTGTTGTTGGATATCGACTTTCGCGAGTCGGCCGAGACAGGTGACAACCTTGATTTTGATCGCGTATTAGCGATTGGTGGGGATGCAGGTTTAAAGCTTGGTCAACCCACGCTTGAAGGCGCGGTTGTCAAAGCCGAAGTCGTCGGTCTTGAGCAAGGCAAGAAAGTCTTCATTCAGAAGTTCAGCCGTCGCAAGAACTTCGACTCGCGGACTGGTCACCGTCAAAAGTACACCCGCGTTTTAATCAAGTCGATTGTTAGCTAATCGAACTCGACATCATTTGTTTCTGATCGGTTACCGAGGTAGTGGCAAGACTACGGTAGGTAAGTTGCTGTCGGAACATCTTGGTATGCCATGGCTCGACTTGGATCAAAGAATCGAGCTTTCGATCGGCGAGCCGATCAAGGATTTCTTCACATCGCGAGGGGAAGAAGCATTCCGCGATGTGGAGAGCCGAGTGCTTGAAGAGTGCTCGTCGCTACCGCCTCATGTTCTTTCGCTCGGCGGGGGTGCCGTTTTGCGAGACGAGAACCGCCGAGTACTTGCTCGTAGCGGATGGACAGTTTGGCTTCACTGCTCCACGGACGTCCTCGCTACGCGACTTCAGAAAGACCAGATCACGGGTCGTTCGCGGCCGAGTTTGACTGGTGGAGGTGTGGTTGCAGAGATCGAGCAGGTCATGCGAGTGCGGGAACCGATTTATCGAGTTTCATCGGACTGGGATATCGACGTAGGGTTATTGGGCCCCGAAGAGGTATCTGAGCGAATTGCCCAGTGGTATCGAGCGAAGTGCGCACAGTAGGGTTCTTCCGAGTTGTTCTTGATACGTTTGGCGAGTTGCATCAACCCTTTAACGTCAAAATTCGAATATAATCCCGTGAGGCCGAAGCGAAAGATCGTCTTGGTATCGCGGTAATATCGGTTCTGTATCGAATGGAATAAGGGAAGAAGATGTTCGAACCGTTTGGGCTCTTCTTGCTCATCTTTTCACTAGGTGTGCTTGTAAGCCTTTGGATCAACGACAATATCTATCGATGGTCCTATACATCCGCCCCGATTTCTTCATGGCAATTGCGCGCGAGTGGGCTTGGACGGCTGAGTATATGGGAGCGAGTTCCTGTAGTTGGCTGGTTATTGAGGAGTCGCCGCACGGATGATGTGAAGGAATTCGGTCGTTGGTTTTGGATACGCCCAGCACTGATTGAGTTGCTGGTTCCATGGTGTTACGTCGT
>CAIJIZ010000651.1 GCA_903820735.1 uncultured Pirellula sp. | reverse complement strand
ATTACGAGCATCGCGATCCGCAATACGAAATGCTCAATCAGCAGGGGCGAGACCGCTTGGATTCGATGTACCGCCGCTAGGTAATTCTGAAAACATCGCAGACCGGGTGTTGACAATCTGTCGCATGGGGTAATGATGAATTAGTGCAAAAGCTTTGCGCACCTTTTCAAAATTCTCTTCCGATAGAAATTCCTCAACGGATCATTGGCCTTACATGGAGCCGGTTTCGAATCCAGTACGAAATGCCTTAAGCGAAAGCAAGTCTGGCTTAGACTTTAGTGTCAGCCGGGTTTTTGCGTTCGTTTGGAGAGGTAGTTCTTGGGTTCAAATCGCTTTATTCTTGGCTGTTGTTGCTGGAATATTGAGCTCCGAAGCGCATGCTCGATGTGGGCAATCTTCTCGGCAGATGCTCTGGCGGTTTGGCTCTACGGCTGAGTTGCTTCGCTGGGAAGCACCTGAATTGCGTGCAGGGCCTCAACCCGTTGTGTTTGACGTTCTAGGAGAGATGTCCGATTCTTCGCACAATGAACCTTGGGGTGGTTGTACGAAGTGTCAGTCGAGGGACGAATCGCACAAATCAGTACCCTTGGTACCGGAAAGCAACGGGCGATCGGTTCATGATGCGGGCCTAGCTACAGAGGGTGAAGATAGCTTTTTCTCGCCCAGCTTTTTAGAGTTGAATTTGGTTCCTGATGAGTTTGTCTTTTCTGTCGACCTCGAAGGCTTCGAGCGTCCGCCAAGAGTTTAGGTGTTTGTTGCCGGCCGTATCTCTTTTTACGCCGGAATCGCTGTCTGCTCATTTCCTTGGCTAGTGGATCATTTTGTAAGTGTCGGACCTTTGGGTTTACTGCGTGGTTGCGTGGTGGCTCGATTGTGTTCCAAAACTGCTCGGTGATTTGGTCAAGCGTGAGCAAAAGCTATCAGCCGTTGATAAACGTGTATCGAATGTCTTTTGCATAGATACATCAGCGTTTGCGATGGCGAAAGCATATTGAACACCACTTAAAATCTATGGCATTCGAAGAACTTAGAAATCATGACATCCATCATTCATTCGTCGCGCACAGTGCGCAATCGGTCTGCGTTTACCCTGGTTGAATTGCTTGTTGTTATCGCAATTATTGGGATTTTGGTTGGGTTGTTATTGCCGGCGGTACAAGCGGCTCGAGAAGCTGCCAGACGTATGCAGTGCACGAATAACATGCGTCAGGTTGGGATGGCGACGTTGAATTACGAAGCTTCCTACAAGCGATTGCCTGCATCGCGAATATCCCGCACGGCGGATCGGTTGGGGCCTGCGAGCAGCATATCGGTCCACGCTCGGTTGCTACCGTTTATGGAAGCCAATGAGCTTTTTCGCAACGTTGATTTCACTGTGGAGTGGAACGACCCACGAAATGATTTCGCGAGGAATACTTCCGTGGCCACGTTTCGCTGCCCTTCGGATCCATCGTCTACCGTACCAGCGAATGTGGGTGGTCTGAACAACTACTATGTGAATTCGGGAACGGTGCCATTGTGGAATCGAACAACAGCAAGTCCCTTGCCAGGTATCCCGGACTGCGACGGAGTTTTCTATCGTGACTCGTTCTTGAAACTCTCCTCGATTATGGATGGTTTAAGCAATACGGCGGCCGTTTCAGAACGCATGACTGGGGATTTTTCAAATACGAAAGTTTCGGTTCGTACCGACACGTTTCAGCCTGGAACGCAGCCAATGAATGCGGCTGATGCTTACCGAGATTGTTACGCCATCGACCTCAATGACGTCAGCAAGCAAGGGTTCTCGGACATCGGTGCTCCTTGGATTCGAGGCTATCACTCGACGACTGAATACTACCATATCGCCCCTCCTCAAGGACGTTCCTGTATGTTTCCTCCAGGGCGCATTATGACGACCGCGAATTCACAGCATGGCGCGATGGTCAACATGACCTTTATCGATGGTTCGACCCATTCCGTATCGTCGAGTGTGGATTTGAATGTTTACCGCGCAATCGGTTCTCGAAATGGTGGTGAGGTTGTTTCGACTTCAAGCATCACAGAGTAAGTCATTTCGAATCAATCAATTGCGTGAGAACCAAAAGGATACAAAACCATGCCGATGAACAATAGATGGATGAAGCTTGCATGTACTTGGATATTGTTGGCTCAAGTTTCTGCGGCGGAACCGTTTGGTAATACAGAGCCACCTGATGACGCTAGATCGAATGTGACGCCGGAAGGCATATCGAAACAACCCAAGGCGATTCCGGAGACTCGCTCAGAGATCAAAAAACTCCTTGGGGCACTCAAAGAGCGACGTCCGCGGTTGGAGATACCCGATAGCGTACCGGGGGGAAGTGCGACGACCTCGAATGTTATTAACGGTAGGGCTCGTCGATATTATCTTCCTGAGAGTTGGTTAAAAGGTGAGCGGTTAGGTAGCGAGACACAATCGAAGGTTTCCTACGAGTTGAAGACGCAGTGTTTTTGGATCGTATCGCGTGGAAACAATTGTCATTATTGCTTAGGGCATCAAGAGCACAAATTGAAGCTGGCTGGTTTTTCAGATGATCAACTCGGTGCTTTAGATCGCGACTGGGAAAGTTTACAGCCACGCGAGCGACTTGCTGTCGAGCTTGCACGCAAGATGACCTTGTTGCCTTTCGCGATGAGTGACCAGGATACCGCCAAGCT
>CAIJIZ010000650.1 GCA_903820735.1 uncultured Pirellula sp. | reverse complement strand
AGCCAGCAGCCTCGAGACGCATCAAATCCGCCAAACCAATCCCGAACAGCCCGGCGGAACCGACCTGCAACACACGGCGACGAGTTGAACTCAATCCATTCCCCCGGTCCGAACCCAGGATAGAAAGTGGCGCATCGGAATATTGCGAATGTTCTGAACTCATCTCGGTAACCTCCTGGCCAAAACCCTCTGGCTACTCTTCGAAATCGATCTCAAAACATCCCATGTCGAATGGTGCTCGACGACCGAAAACTAGCGGGCAAGAAAACGAAGCGGCTTTAAAACCAAGCGGCCTGAAAAGCCCAGTATATGCCGTTTTTCGGCTGAATGCCTTCCCGTAAACCAATTTCAACCCCAGCACCGACAACCCTTTTCCTGGAATTTCCAAGAACATTCATGCCGCTGAACCCCCATTTCCGATTGACGAGAATGAAAATTCCGGTGTAATTTCCGCCATAAGCGTTTGAAATGAAAGGGTTCCGACCCCCATTCTCAAACGCCCAAGGATTTATCCCTCAAGGGATTGCGGATTTTATTGTTGCCGAAGGCCTGCGTCGTTGCAGGTCTGTGCTCAGCTTTTTCCATTGTTTGCCAGTGGATTTGGGCATGGCAGAATTCGCTAAGAGCTGTAAAGGAGACTACTGTGGCAAACGAACTCGTTGGAAAATTGATTGAAGCAGGGGCGCACTTCGGACACCGCGTGAGCCGTTGGAACCCCAAAATGGCGCCGTACATCTACGGTCGCAAAAACCTTATCCACATCATCGACATCCGCGAAACCCTTCGCGGTATGCTCCGAGCAAAGAAATACCTCAGCCAAGTCGCTGCAGGTGGTTCGCTGGTTCTCTTCGTCGGTACCAAACGCCAAGCATCGGAAGTTATCCAACGCGAAGCGACCCGCTGCGGGATGCCTTTCGTCTCCGAACGCTGGCTCGGTGGTTGCTTGACCAACTTCCGCACCATTCGCGACCGAATGGGTCGACTCGAAGAACTCGAGAAGATCATGAACAGCGATCAAATCAACGGTTACTCCAAGAAGATGCAATCTGCATTGAACCGAGAATACCGCAAGATCTACCGAAACCTCAACGGTATCCGAACACTAAACCGCATTCCTGAATGCCTCGTGATCATCGATCCGAAAAAGGAAAAGAATGCGATTCGCGAAGCGAAGTCACTCGGAATCACCACCGTTGCACTGATCGATACCGACTGCGATCCAACCCAAGTCGACTTGCCAATCCCAGGCAACGACGACGGTATCCGTTCGATCGATTTGATCGTCAAGCAACTCGCCGATGCGATTCTCGCCGGCAAGTCTGACAATCCAGAACTGATGAAAACCGTTCCACAACCTACTCCTGTTAGCGGTGCAAAAGACACCGTTGCCGAGATGGCTGAAATGGCTGAAAAAGCCAGCATGGAATAAGCGATTCATTCCGGTTATGTAGTGCGAATCCAAGGCCGGTAAATTCAAGCCGCCCTTGGATCACTCAGGCACCTTCTCGAATTGTGCCTGACTTGTTGAGTCGGATATACAGGTCTAAAAGCTGCACGATCCAGATATATTGTCCAGCTTTACCGTTCAGCTTTACCGTCCAGATATTCAGTATCGATTCGTTGTTTTTTGCGTAATGGAGAGTGAACATGGCAGATATTTCTGCTGGCGCAGTGAAGGCACTGCGCGAAAAAACTGGCTTGCCACTGATGGATTGCAAATCAGCTCTAACCGAAGCCGGTGGCGATGAGTCCAAAGCGATCGCAATTTTGCGTGAACGCGGATTGAAACTAAGCGAAAAGCGATCCGATCGCGAAACCGCTTTCGGTCGATTCGGCATCTATGCCGGTGGCGATAAACCCGCTGGAGCAATGGTCGAACTCAAATGCGAAAGCGCTCCTGTCGCTGGCAACGGAGAATTCATTCAACTCGCTAATGATTTCGCCGAAGCCCTCGCGAAGAGCAACGTCAAGACCGTTGAAGAACTTCGTGCTCAACCATCCCCATCGAAACCGGGTCAAACAGTCGGAGAGCAATTCGAAGAACTCTTCAACCGAATCCGCGAAAAATTCGAAATCGGGCGAATGGTCCGAATCGAAGGCCCAACCGGTGGATACAGCCACAACTCAACCACCGTCGCCGGTGTACTATTGGGATTGCAAGGCAACAACGATGCCGTATCTCGCGATATCGCTATGCACGTCGCTGCCATGAGTCCTGCCGCGTTGAATGCTGATGAACTTGATCCAGCACTCATCGAAGCCGAACGCAAGACGCTTACTGAATTGGCTCTCAAGGAAGGCAAGCCAGCGAACATCGTCGATAAGATGGTCGAAGGCCGCTTGCGACAGTTCCTTGCAGAACGCGTTCTACTCGAGCAAGCATTCGTCAAAGACGAAAAGCAAAGCGTCGGCAATTTCGCAAAGGCTAGCGGCTTGAGCGTTCACAAGTTCGTTCACCACGTGTTGGGCGAAATCACAGCGTAAGCGGACAAAGCTTACCTGTAAAATTTCAACAAAAAATAAGACCGCCAGGGTTTCCCTTGGCGGTCTTTCTTTTTTATCCATCAACTAGGGTTCGAATTCCCGATGCCTAAAACTTACTTCAGTGGCGAGAAGCTTGTTGGATTCAAGAACCAGCTCTTCACTCCACCTCCGGCTGTCAGTGAACCACCAGCCCCTTTCTCCGAATCAGTGCGAACTTGATTCCACACTGGATCATCACGGAACGAACCGAACGAAGCCTTCTGCGCATCGACCGATGCATGGGTCAAGAAGTACACCAAAGCATTCCCTGTAGCGGGCAGATCCCCGGAAATCTCCGCCTTCGCTTGTCCAACCGGCGAAACAGCATCCAATAACATGGCGCCCTTGAGCACCTCACCATTCGCAACCGACCAGTAAACGACATTGTTCATCCCATGCTTCTTGAACAACTCGATCGTGTGATTGCGAAATCGATCGTTCAAGGCTGCTAAGTTGCCAGGAGTGGCGATGTAGGTTCGCAATTCGAATACTCGATTGCCAACACTCTCTTCAACCAGTGCGGGACTGTAATCGTTCGCGTTCAAAAAGATCCGCACGACCGACTTCGTCGGTTTCTTGCCATCCACCGCACTGGCTTCGTAAGCGGCTTGCCAAGCGGGATCGGCTCCGAATGCTTGCCATGCAGCGTCACATGATTTGCGATCCGCATGTTTGAGCAAAGTCACTACGCGGGGATCCGCTGCGTCATTCGGCACCCAAGCTGCAACTAAATCAAGCTTATGTTTGTTCAAGAACGGGACACCGGTTGTCTCCATGAACTTGAGCAGGTCAGCCTGACGACCGTCTTCGGGGGTGTAGACCCTCATCTCGTACAAGGCATCGTCCCCCTTAGCGAAATTTCCTACCGCCATTCCAGCAACCCCTGCAATACATCCTAAGAAACCCGTCACTATGTGCTTGGTAACGCTTATCATGATTCTCTCTTCTCATCCTTAGACTTTGCTTATCGTAGCCCTGTGCTACCGTTACAATCAATTCCTGTTGTACTCTTGTTCCCACCCCGCGGGTAGCCCCTGCAACCTTCCATTCCCGTACCTTCCCAGCCCAGCCACCTCAACCTCTCCATAGCTCTCTCCATGGTTCCGCTAAACAAGGTTCGCGTGTGTCGTTTTCAGCTTCTATCGTTCGCTTCAGGTTCTCTCGCTGCAGGGCTCATTCTGCTCGGTACGGTGTTAGCCCAGACGGTGCTAACCCTGACAGTACTAGCCCAGACAGTGTTAGCCCAGGAACCAGCTTCACCATTGGTGCTTCCACGCTCAGCACTGATACACCTCGATGCAGGCAGTATCGCACGGGACGCAGCGTCCACGGAAAGCAATCCACCCACGATCGATCGTT
>CAIJIZ010000649.1 GCA_903820735.1 uncultured Pirellula sp. | reverse complement strand
TCGATGCACTCACCGTCGTCATCGGCTCGACACTCATCGCCAATTTCGACCCAGCCAAATCCCCAAGGAGATCGCTACCTAAAGCCCACTGCTGCATCGAGATCGAACGCAGCGGCCAGGGAGCTGATATCTCAGCATCCCACCACCGATATGCTTGAACCTGCGCGAAACATCCCAAAGCCAGAAATACCCACGCCACTCCCGGGATCGGATTAGACCGGCCCGACTCACCCAGCGACGACTCTCCCAACGTACCGAGCACACGCCAACCCAAAAGCAGCGCATAGGGAACCGCAACCCAAAATAAAATCCACTGAAAAGACCAATTCGCCCCTGCGTACATCCAAGGCGATATCAGCAGCAAGGCCAATGTCCAGAACCGAATCCATCGATCCAAATTCCCCTTTTCCACCCCTGACTGCTTCACGACTCCTCCTCTGGTTGACCCCCGCAAATAACCAATTCGCAGCTGATTCCCCACCGATCACATCTACCATCGATCCATCCACCTCCCGAGCGCAACGAAAACGAAGAATTCCCATCACGAGAAAATGGAAAACAACAAAAAGGCGCATTTCCAGTCATCACCGCGACAATCATTAAATTCGAAACAACCCGAAGGCGATATTACGAAGTAGGGAATATGGTGCCCAACAGGAACTATACCCAAGCCTTGCTAGCAATACGAAACGCATTAAAGGGGATTCGTCGATGTCGATTAAACGACGAGAAAATGAAACCGGATCGAATCTTTCGATCCGCAAACGCTGGAAACTAATCGCCGCCGTTTGCCTCAGCTTGGGAATCGCTTCCAGCTCAGGTTGTACTGCGATGACAGGTATCAATGACCTGTTCCGCTACAACAACGAATGGAACGAGTACATGATGGGCAATCGTGCCAACTCGCTTTCCATGAAAGCTTGGCACAGCAACAAACATTGCTTTGTCGATCAGAAATATATCAAAGACTTCAAACGTGGATTCCGAGCCGGATACCTCGCCGTCGCTGACGGTGGTGACGGGTGCACGCCAGCATTCCCGCCACGCGAGTACTGGAACTGGAGATATCAATCCGCCGAAGGCCAAGCGCGCGTTGCAGCTTGGTTCGCCGGATTCCCACATGGTGCCCAAGCTGCCGATCAAGAAGGTGTAGGATCTTGGCATCAAATCCAAACATCATCGGGCATTCAAAAGCAATATGCCGACCACCAGTTGATGCCTAACCAGTACAACGGTATTTACCCAGTTCCAAAGTACGATTTGAACCGAAGCCTGCTTGATCCACGCGTCAATAACGCTGCACCGGTCGAGTTCTTCGACTCGGAAGTAGTCGCTCCACAAGTCTTACAACAAGGCGATGCTCTACAGCAAGGTGTTGGCGGCGCGGTACAAAACGCTCTACCGAACACCGTAACTCCTCTCGCCCCAAACCAACCGTTGCTTTCTCCTCTTCCAGACGCCTCAGGAATCATCAATCGCCCTTAACTCTTCTCTGACTCACCTGGTCTGAAAACCAATCAAGTCATCCTGAGAAGCAACAGCAAGCGAGGTAATCACTCATGAACAAATGCTGGAATCCAATGCGAAAATCACTACCCAATAAATCCGAAATCTTCCGCTGGGTACGAAAAGCCAGCACCGTCGGCTTAATCCTCCTCGGAGGGCTAAGCACCGGTTGCTCGACCATCACCCAACCCATCTCGGGTATCCCGGCAAAACGTCTGCCACCACAGTTCCTTGCTCAAAGCAAGAACAACTTGGTTCCTTTAGACCCTTCAAGGCTCTCTCAAGAACCACCTCGCGATTACCTGCTCGACGAAGGGGACATCCTCGGTATCTACATCGAAGGCATCCTGCCTTATGTACCACCCGATCGACCACCTGAGCCACCTCCAGTGAACTTCCCAGATGCGACGAGCCAACTCGATCCATCCCTCGGATTCCCGGTAGCAGTCATCAACGACGGTACGATCCAACTCCCGAACCTTGAACCGATCAAAGTTCGCGGTCTTACCATCGATCAAACTCGCGACCTGATCCGCAAGTATTACCTTGATTCAGAGATCCTCAAAGAATCGAGCCGTCTGCAACCCATCGTCACCCTGATGAAGGAACGCACCTACAACGTTATCGTTGTTAGGCAAGATATGGGCGCAAGCGGAGGTGGAGCTGCTGCACAGGGATCAAGCAATAGCTTTACTCGCGGTGCCGATCAAAGCGCCACTGGCCGAATGGTCAAACTCAAAGCCTACCAAAACGACGTTCTCAACGCGTTGATCGAATCCGGTGGACTACCCGGGGTCAATGCACGAAACGAAGTCAAAGTACTCCGCGCATCACGTGCCGATCAACGCCGACGCGATGAG
>CAIJIZ010000648.1 GCA_903820735.1 uncultured Pirellula sp. | reverse complement strand
CCGGTCGACCAAGCTCGTAGTATGCGTGAAGAGCTTGCCAAATTCCATCCGGATTGGGTCTACAAAGAACAACCCGGAGCAGGGCACTGGTGGGGAAACGCTTGTTGCGATTGGCCACCCATGATCGACTTCTTTCTCTCTCACCAAATCGCTGATTCGGCCCTCGTTCCGAACATCGATTTCACAACGCCCGGCCCGCACGTCTCGCCGTCTTGCCACTGGTTTTTGCTAGGTACCCAAGATCGCTACGCAGAGATCTCCCATGTCCAACTTCAACGCTCAAACGCTCCATGGAAGATCACTGGCACCACCGAAAACGTCGCTAGCTTCGCGATCGCTCTCGACAAACTTTTTCCTACCGAAACCGATCCACCCGACGCAATCACTTTGGAAATTGACGGATCGACCATCGAAGTAAACCAACTCAGCGATTGGCTCAAATCAAACCCGTCTAAATCGCTTTGGTTCACAAAGTCCTTCACTTCTGCTGACAAATGGGATTGGAAACGGTCAGACCCACCTGCCGCACAAGATAAAAACCCCAACCGCTACGGAGTCCTCAAAGAAGCCTTCCGCAACCGATTTATCCTCATTTATGGCACCGAAGGCACCCCGGATGAAAACCGCTGGATGCTCGATAAAGCTCGCTTCGACGCCGAAACTTTCTGGTATCGCGGCAACGGTAGTGTCGATTGCTTGAGCGACACTCAATGGCTTGCTCTTCAAAAATCCAATCCCCAATTCCTTGCGGAACGAAATTGCATCGTCTACGGAAATGCAACTGCCAACGCAGCCTGGCGTGAACTGCTTGCAGCAAGCCCCATCAGCATTGAAAATGGTCGGTGGAAGTTCGGCGACAAGCCAGTTCAAGTCGAATCCGTTCTCGCTTGGTTCCTCAGACCTCATCCAACGAGTAACAAGGCGATGGTCGCGGCCATCGGAGGAACCGACCTAGCCGGTATGAAATCCGGAACTCGGCTTCCGTTGTTCTCCTCAGGGACCGCCTACCCAGATGCTATGATCGCTTCCCCAGACTTCCTCAAAGACGGAATCGATGCCGTTCGCAATGTGGGCTTCTTCGGCCCCGACTGGAGCATCGAAAAAGGGGAATGGAAACCCTAAGATATCGCATATCCTAACACTTCATTTTCCTCAGGATCCTTCCCTCACATGCTTCCTCATTCCTCCCTAACACAAACCGGCCACATCGCAAAAACCCATCTCTGCGGCTCTTTCGCTTGGATGCTTTCGAACTTGCTATTTCTCGCAATGCTCAGTTGCACCGGTGGCATATGTGCAGGCCAAGAAACACAAGAGACCTTTAAGCCAGATCAATCCAAAATCCCCGTCCGTGCCCCAGAAGGCGCAATCGTCTTGCTCGACGAAAACCATTTGGAATTTTTAAGTATGAAAGGTGAAGCTACCGATTGGTCCCGAGATGCAGATTGCCTCGTGGCTGCCAAAAGCCCCAGCCACGTCAATCACATCGTATCGAAGTGGCATTTCCGAGATGCCGACATCCACGTCGAATTCATGGTTTCCGATGTTGCCGAAGGCAATAGCGGGATCTACATCCACGGAAACTACGAAATGCAAATCTTCAACTCCTTCGGAAAAGAAGAAATGAACGAACATGTCGAAGGAGCCCTCTATGGATTCGCGAAACCTCTCGTAAACGCTTCGCGCAAAGCCGGGGAATGGCAAGTCTACGACATTCGATACAAAGCCCCACGCCGTGATACCAACGGCAAAATCACCGAACCAGGTTCCATCACAGCTTGGCTCAACGGCCAACTTGTCCAAAAAGAAACCCGCTTCGAAGAACCCCGATCCGTCTACCATCCATTCCGATACGGAACGACCGATTACCTCAAGAAAATCTGGACGCAGCAACTCGCTACCCAAACCGGGCCAATGTTCCTCCAAGACCACGGCAGCCCAACTCGCTTCCGAAATGTCTGGATCAAACCTCTCGACGATAAAGCGTTTCTCTACGCCCCCGAATAATTCCAGCGAACGAGTTTTCGCTCCCACGCCAAGCTTTCAATCCTGCGAACTACCATCGCTTCCACTCGAATCTCCGTTACCAACCAATCAACCAACCAAGCTATGTCTAATCACTCTACAGCCAACACTTCAGCGGCTAACACTTCAGCGGCCAACACCGGAACTGAAAGCACTCGTCCTGTAAACGTCGGTCTTATTGGGATCGGATTCATGGGCTGGATCCACTCACTCGCTTACCGCCGATCAAAACTCGCAAACCTCGCAGGTTTCGCCACCCAAGACCCCGCGAAACGAACTGGAGATTGGCGGGGAATCCAAGGTAATTTCGGACCTCCCGGAGAAGTCATCAATACCGACGGATTGCAAGTCTTCGAATCCCTCGAACAACTCGTTCGTTGCCCGTCGATCGATGTCGTCGACATCTGCCTTCCTCCTCACCTTCACGTCGATGCCGCTGTCCTCGCCATGCAACACGGCAAAGATGTCTTCATCGAAAAACCAGTAGCTCTTACCATCGATGGTTGCCGAAAGATCGAGCAAACCGCCAAAGAAACCGGCCGAATCGCACTTGTAGCCCACGTGCTGCCCTACATGGGCCCCTTCGCATACGCGACCGAACTTGTCCAAAAAGGAACCTTCGGCCGCCCCATCGGTGGATACTTCAAACGGGTTATCTCCGACCCGACCTGGATCCCAGATTTCTATGACCCAAACAAAGTGGGTGGTCCACTGATCGATCTGCACGTCCACGACCTGCACTGGATCCAACTTCTTTTCGGGAAACCGATCGCAACCCATGCTGTCGGTCGCATGAAAGACCAAGTCGCCAAATACGTACATGTTCTCTACGAATTCGATTCGCCTGAAATCGCAGTCGCAAGTTCCTCCGGTGTGATCGATGGGCCAGGACGCCCCTTTACCCACGCTTTCGAACTCCATCTCGAACGTGCAACTCTACACTTCGATTTCGCTGCCCATAGCGACCAAGCTGAAACCATGCCGCTTAAAGTCATCACCCACGATGGCCAAGTCCTCCGACCTGAGCTTCCCGCCGCCGATGATATCGATGCATTCCAATCTGAAATCGATGACATGGCTCAAAGCGTTCGCTCCAGACAACCAGCTCCGCGACTATGCCTCTCGCATGCTCTCGGCGCTGTCGAACTTGCTCTGAACATCCAGTCACAACTCGCTCGCTCCTCCTAACTACAATGCATTCAGTACATGCTGTATTCAGTACATGCTGTATTCAGCCGTACTGTTTCAGCATGTGTAGTTTCAGTAAATATTTGTTTCAGCACCCTATGCGTCCTAATCGCCCACAAATCAACACTCGATCTTGCGCTGTAGGGAATTGCTGCCTCAGCTTAATGCTCATTGTGTGCATGATTTACGCCGATCGAATCCAAGCCCAAAATCCGTTAACTGCCAACAGCCCACTAAAAACCTGGACAGCTGGCCAATGGACTTTCATCACCGACCAACCGATCGATAAAGAGGTTCAAAACTGGCCCAAGCTTCTCGATCAAGCGCTGGTGCAATGGTGCCAGAAATGGGATATCCCCATCGCACTCGCCAACCAATGGTCATTGACAATCCACTGGATCGGTGATCGAAAACTCTTCGAACAAGCCGGATTGCTCGACGGTACTCCTCCGTTCGATGATGGGTTTCAACTTGCCGACAAAATCTTCTTCGTCGAACAACCTTCCGAATACTACCGACGCCACTTACTGCTTCACGAAGCGACCCACTGGGTGATGTACAGGGCCTTCGGCGGCGGCGGATCTCCTTGGTTCATGGAAGGGATGGCAGAAACCGAAGCGACGCATCGACTTAGCAACGGCATTCTTCAGCTCGCAGTAATACCAAGCGATCCTGTCGAGGTACCCCATTGGGGCCGCTTCAAACGCCTTCGCTCGGCCGTCGAAGCCGGTGAAATACCTTCCTTGAAACAGATCCTTCGCTACGGCAACGAACGCGAAAACCGTATGGATCGCTACGTCTGGAGCTGGGCCGCCTGCGTCTTCTTTCGCAACCACCCCAAGTACTCCGATGCCTTCAGGCAGGCTGCTTTAGAACCCTTGGACTACTCACTGAAACTCTCGAATAAACTCGAATCGATTCTCAAAGACCAATGGCACTTCGTAGAATCCGACTGGTGGCTTTTCGCTCAAGACTTCGATTTCGGATTCGATCCAACGAAGCACCTCGTCAGCACCGAATCTCTTGTGGCCCTAGCCGATGCACCTCATCGATTTGCCGTCCAAACCAACCTAAACTGGCAAACCAATCCTGACGGCCAAAGCAGTGTAAAAGGCCAAAACATTGTAAAAGACCAGAACAGTGTAAAAGACCAGAGCAGTGCAGGGGGGGTAAGAAAAGGGATCCCTGTCTCGAT
Source organism: uncultured Pirellula sp. (assembly GCA_903820735.1). Taxonomy (GTDB): domain Bacteria; phylum Planctomycetota; class Planctomycetia; order Pirellulales; family Pirellulaceae; genus JBKCUI01. Next base: position 6,385 of record CAIJIZ010000648.1, on the reverse strand, counting down.
CGAAGCTTCCGGCGACTTCATTGTTGCCTCACCCCCAGCTCAACAACTAGCACAACAGCCAGCATCGCAATCACCCGACTCGCAAGCTTGGCACTCCTCCGCGAACGGGATCACGGTTCGCTACCACCGACATTTCCCACTCGGCAAACTGCTTGGGTGCTTTATTCCCAAACCCTCAGCAGATTCAACACTGTCCTCCCCAACACCGGCCACCCCGTCGATCTTTCCCGTCGGCAAGAAAACCCTTTTTACACCTCCGACCGATGGCTGGCTCCTATTCAAGGTCAACGAACCGACCAAAGACCTCTTCGACAACTCAGGCACTCTGAACGTCGATGTGCGTCCGGCTAACAATCCACCACGTTAACCGCCAATCCACCAAGCGAAGTTTCTTTGTACTTCGCTTGCATGTCCACCCCGGTCTGCCGCATCGTCTCGATCACACGGTCGAGTGAGACGAAGTGTTTGCCGTCGCCGTAGAGAACAGCTAACCTTGCTGCATTGATCGCTTTCGTTGCTCCCATCGTGTTGCGTTCGATACAAGGGACTTGCACTAGCCCGGCAATCGGATCACACGTCAACCCGAGATTGTGTTCCATTCCGATCTCTGCTGCATTCTCGATTTGCTCGATGGTTCCTCCCATACAAGCAGCCAATCCAGCCGCAGCCATCGAACAGGCAACGCCGACCTCCCCTTGACACCCCATCTCTGCAGCCGACAACGAAGCGTTCCGCTTGTACAACAGTCCAATCGCACCGGCCGTCTTCAAAAATCGATGTACCCCTTCGCGATCGGTGATGGTCCGATCAAAATCGGGATGCCCCGGATCAGGCACCAAGTAAACGTAATAGCCCAAGACAGCTGGGATCACCCCTGCCGCACCGTTCGTCGGTGCTGTAACAACTCTCCCCCCAGCGGCGTTCTCTTCGTTGACCGCTAAAGCAAACAAGCTGACCCAATCGAGCTGCTGCAACGGATCCTTTGCCTTCTCTTGCGCATAAGCCTTAAGCCACTGACTCGGAACTAATTCGGTTCCGCCCGTTAGTTTTTGGTAAATGTGGGGAGCTCGACGACGTATGCGCAATGATCCCGGCAAGACGCCCGGCGTCATGCACCCTCGGTCGATACAAGCAGCCATCACCGACCAGAGCTTATCGAACGCAACTTCGATTTCCGATGCGCTCCGCGACACCCTCTCATTTGCTTCGATGATCTCATCGATTCGCTTGCCCTGCATCCTCGCCATCCCCAACAGTTCCGCCGCGGTGGTAAAGGGGAACGGCACGTCACGCTCCGAGTCACGATCTGAGTCACGCTCTGCGGCCTTTGCTGCGGCCTTTTCGCCGGCCCCCTTCTCTTGGTCTACTTGTTTTTCGCTCTGCTGCGAATTGCGATTTTGTATCGTCTTCCGCAACGCTTCTAACTCCTCTTCGTCGTAGACAAATCCCCCGCCGGTCGAGTAATACCTTTGGCGATGCAGCACCGATCCTTGGGCATCGAAAGCCGTAAACTGCATTCCATTTGGATGTGAAGGAAGCGTTTCATTGCGCAACCAAACCAAATCCCGCTTCTCTTCAAATCCTAGCGGCACTTCCCCACCGAGCTTCAAAGTCGCATTCGCTCGCAACGCTTCGACCGTTCGAACCAATTCGTCGACTTCGGTCGTCCCTGGTAAACATCCGGCCAAGCCGCAAAAAATAGCGGTGTCGGTCGCATGCCCCAGGCCCGTCAAAGCCAGCGAACCGTACAACTCCACACACACCCGCCCAACTCGGGTCCGCCAATTACTATCCGCCAGAACTTCTTTAGCAAACCGATTCGCTGCGATCATCGGACCGACGGTATGCGAACTCGACGGCCCGACACCAACTTTGAACAAATCAAATACGCTGATCATCTCTGAATTCTCCAAGTACTTGGTGGTGTCTCTTTGCGTTCCCGAGACGATTAGCCGGCTAGCTGATAATTCAGCTAAGCAACATCGATAGGAGCTTTGCTCAACTGAAAGCTTTTGGTCTCTCCGTCATCAAACTCGATCTTCGCTACCCGTTTCGGACCAAACCCGTCTACGGTCACGACAACCCCCAAGCCATACCTTGGATGGGTGATGCGTGTGCCTGCTTTGAAATAGTCCACCGGGATCCCAGCCAATGTCGTCGAAGTATTTAACTCAGCGCCGGACTTGATCCCCGCAAGCCCCGCAGGCAGTTTGCCACCCTTCTTCGGGCTCATCTCCTGGATTTCCACTTGCTGATCTTCCGCCGGATCGTTGGGATGCCCCTGATCCTTCTTATCATCGCGTGACTTTTTCGGACGTTTTGGTGGCAAATCTGGCAACTCGTAACTCGGTTCTACGAACGCTCGATTTGCATCGGGATCTTGATCGTCCCAACGGACGACTTCGAAGTCCTCACCACCCACTTCCTGACTGACTTCATCTTCGCTTATCCATTCACTCGCCCAGAACCCATCTCGGCTCCAAGGCCCACGCCCCCCCGGCGCTCGAGCCCCGGTCTTGTCGACCACACTCATCTCAGCCCTTGGCAACTCTAGCAGAAATGGACTTGGACAGCCCATTTTACTCCCGCCAAAACCTCGACTCGATGCATTGCTGATCTGCAAAGCTTGCTTCGCTCGCGTGATACCTACAAAGAACAATCTGCGTTCCTCTTCCATCTGCGCCGCATCGTGTTTGCTCCTCGCATGAGGCAATACATCTTGCTCGACGGCGATGATATACACATTCTCGAACTCAAGCCCCTTAGCCGCATGAAGGGTCATCAAGGTAACGCGGTTATCGGATTTCAAATTGTCGGTATCGCTCGCCAAACTGATCTGTTCCAGGAACTGTTGCAAGCCTTCGCCGTCGGACATCAGCGAGTCCTTCTCCTCTGCATCGGCTAACAACTCTTGTACGTTCGACTGCACACTATCGTCCGCTTGATCGGACTTCTTTCCGGACAAGTACTCGATGTAATTGGTCGCTTTAAGTAGATGTTCAAGCATTGCAACGATTGAATCGCCCGAGAGGTGTACCAAACGATCGTAGAGTTCCAAGAAGGTTCTCGCTCCGCTGAGTGCTTTCTTGCTGAGCATCCCGCGTTCCAGAGCCGCCCTCAGAGCCACCAACATCGAAATCCCCCGCGATCGGGATAACTCGGTGACCTGCTGCAACGATTTGTCCCCCAAGCCTCGCGGCGGAACATTGACCACTCGCCGAAACGATACATCATCCTCGGGATTGTTCACTAGGCGCAAATAAGCAACCAAATCGCGGATTTCTTGACGTTGATAAAAACGGAAGCCACCGATCAACTGATAAGGGATCTTGCGCCGCATCAACGCTTGCTCAAACAACCTAGAATGCGCGTTGGTGCGATAAAGCACCGCAAAGTCCTTCGGCTCCCGAGTTCCATCCAACACATGCTGGACGATCTGATCGGAGATATCGTCCGCTTCTTCCTTTGCCGTAGCATAGGAACAGATAAGCACCTTTTGGCCCGATGGCAATGTCGGTATCAACCGCTTCGCTTTGCGTCGCACATTGCACGAAATCAAACAATCAGCAGCTGAGAGTATCTCCGGCGTGCTGCGATAGTTCTCTTCGAGTCGCACCGTAGCAACGTTTGGGTAATCCCTCTCAAAATTCAAAATGTTGCCGATGTCCGCTCCCCGCCAACCATAAATCGATTGGTCTGGATCCCCGGTGACGTTGATGTTGGGATAATTCAACGACAACCCTCGTACGATTAAGTATTGCGCAAGGTTAGTATCCTGATACTCATCGACCAACACATACTCATGTTTGGAATCCAAGTCCGCTCGCAAATCCTCGTTCGTTCGCAGAATCGTAGCTGTATGCATTAGCAAATCATCGAAGTCGACCGCATTGTTAGTTAATAGCAGCTTCTGATAAGCCGGGTAAATCTTGCGCACGGCGACTTCTAAAGCCCCACTCGGAGCGCTTTGCAACATCTCCGGGGTGATCGCTCGGTTTTTTAATTGACCAACGCTCTTAGAGATTTCCGGGAACTTCAAATGCGTCAGCGATACACCCGCAATCCCGACCGCTTCCTCCAAAGCACTCTTCGCGTCATCCGCGTCGAAAATCGTGAAGTTGTCTTTGAGCCCTACCAAGTTCCCGTAGCGACGTAAGAACCGCGCGCAGTAACCGTGAAATGTCCCCATCCATACATTCGTCTCACCAACAATCCGCACCACCCGATGCTTCATCTCCTGCGCTGCCTTGTTCGTAAAGGTCAACGCTAGAATCGAATAAGGCGAGATACCTTGTTCCAGCAAATAAGCAATACGATGAGTCACCACCCGCGTCTTACCGCTCCCGGGGCCGGCAAGCGTCAACAAAGGCCCATCGACGTGCGTCACCGCCGCACGCTGCGATTCATTCAATCCATCGAGTATTCCGCCCATCACTCTGCCGCCTCCTACTCTGACTCCCACCAACCCACCAAAACACAGCCCTCCGATGCTTCATCCTCGCCGGGTATTATCCGCCAGAGCCCCCTTTCTTCCAAGGCCCCTGAATCCCTGCTCAATGCGTGACTTGACCCCATCGCTATCATACAGTGCTCCAAGAAGCATTTTTCGCATGTCGCTCGATCACAAACGACAACCCCGACCGCATCATCCCTCAACACGACGCTTCAAGCATGACTACAACGAACTCCGCTGCTCAATCCCAAAACCATACTCGGCCAAAAAATCTCGCCGAATTGATCGCTTCGGGTTGGACCAGCCGCAGTGTTAAACAAGAAATCCAGCAGAACTTTACTCTCGCCCTCGCTTCCGGTGAACCTCTTTATCCAGGTATTATCGGCTACGAAGACACCGTATTGCCTGAACTAAATATCGCTCTGATCGCCGGACACGATTTGCTGTTCCTCGGAGAAAAAGGGCAAGCCAAGAGCCGATTGATGAGGACCCTCGTGCGATTCCTCGATGAATATATCCCCTACCTCGATTTGCCCGATCTGCCCGTCCACGAAGATCCACTCAAACCGATTACTTCTCAGGCCAAAGCATTCCTCAGCTCAAACTCGCCAGAAAATACTCCCATCGCTTGGTGGCACCGCAACGATCGATATGTCGAACGACTCGCACCAGGGACCAAATTTGCAGACATCATCGGGGAGATCGACCCATCGAAACTAACCGGCGGAATCAGCATGAGCTCCGAATCGGCACTCCACTTCGGCTTAATCCCCAGAATGCACCGAGGAATCTTCGCCATGAACGAACTCCCGGAACTCGATGAACTCGTCCAAGTCGGCTTGTTCAATATCCTCGAAGAACGAGACGTACAGATTCGTGGTTACCCGATCCGATTCGACCTCGACCTCTTTATTCTCTTTTCCGCCAACCCCTCCACCTACAACCGCAGCGGAAAAGTGATCCCCCAACTCAAGGACCGAATCGGATCCCTGATTCAAACCCACTACCCGAAGGAACGCGATCAAGGTATCGAAATCCTCCTTCAAGAATCCGGCATCGACCTCGGTGGAAAATATCCTGTTCAAATCCCCTACTTCATGATGGAAATCATCGAAGAGATCACTCACCAAGCCCGCTCGAGCAAGTATGTCGACCAAGCTTCCGGTGTCTCCGCCCGTTTCTCGCTGTCGAATTTCCGAACGATGGTCGCTTCGGCCCGACAACGTGCGATTCTCCTCAACGAACCGCTCGCCGTTCCGCGCATCAGTGACCTCGGACACCTGCCCACCTCTTCCCTCGGGAAACTTGAACTCGACTTGATGGGCTCACACCAAATGTCGGAACGCAAAGTCCTTGAAGCTCTCGTGGCAAACGCAATCAAATCCGTATTCGAAAAATACGTGAACGAGTTCGGCCTAAAAGAAATCGGCGAGATCTTCAACAAGGGTGTTCGAATCGAAGTCGGCGATCTACTTCCAAGCGACGCTTATGCCGAACGACTCAAACACGTGCCACCCGTATGGGACACAGCCTTCGAAGTCAACGCATCGGATCTTCCGGCCATTCGAGCATCGTGCGTCGAGTTCGTACTCTCGGGACTTCATGCCTTAGATCGCATCAGCCGCTCGAGCAAACACGGCAAGGTGCAGTTTGAGGTTTAGGCGGTAGGCGATAGGCTTTAGGTAACTGTAAACCGCTTGGATTTGTTACACTCAACGCCTATTACTACCGCATTGCTGTAAAAGTGGTGTCAAAAACTCCCCGTAGCATGGCCCTCTGAGGCCGTGCGAGGGGTGCGAGTGGCTTACGCAAAGACGCGAAGACGCATAGGGAGTTGGAACCCATTCGAGGTCGTACGCTGACCGGTGGGTTTTGCGGTCGGTGATTCATCGCTCGAATGCAATGGTGGTGTTTGCGTTGTTTCAGTGGTTG
>CAIJIZ010000647.1 GCA_903820735.1 uncultured Pirellula sp. | reverse complement strand
TCCACCGGGCTCTGGCGGGGGAGTAAGGGGCGGGGGGGATGAGGGGGCGTCCGCGCGTAAAACCAACACACCACAAAAGGCACCGGCCCTTCTTTGCGTCTTTGCGTAAGCCATCGACCCGTAACATGGGCCTCCTCGGCCCGTGTTGCGGGTCCTTGTACGAACCACTGCAACAACCTAACCACCACCATTTCATCCGCCTGGTCAACCACTGACCGCGAAACCCACCAGCAATTACTGCTATCTGTGTGCCCGAACCTAAAGCCTAAAGCCTAAGGCCTATAGCCTTTGCCGGGCCGACGAGTCCCATGTTACGGCTCCTCGTATAAACCGCTAACAAGTACGCCACCAGCCTACTAGTTTTTATTTCGCAAAAGCAAGAGACCCGGGCTTTCACCCGGGTCTCTTTATCTTTTGGACTCTACGAACCAGCACGCGATGCGAGCTTAGTACATGTCGTGGTCGTGGCTGTGACCCTTCTTACCATCATCCTTTGGCTTCTCGGCGATCAAAGCATCGCTGGTAAGCAACAAGGTGGAGACGGAAGCGGCGTTTGCCAAAGCGGTACGAGTGACCTTGGTCGGATCGATAACACCGGCTTTGACCAAGTCTTCGTAGACGCCGGTCAGAGCGTTGTAACCGATGTTTCCTTTGGACTCAGCAACCTTCGAGCAAACGATACCGCCATCTTGGCCGGCGTTGTTCGAGATCATGGTCAAAGGAGCGCGGCAAGCACGCAGAACGATGTTGTAGCCGGTGACTTCGTCTTGCGAGAGGTCTTCACCCGGGGTGACTTGAGTCGAAGCACGCAGCAGAGCCACACCACCACCAGGAAGAATTCCTTCTTCGATCGCAGCGCGGGTTGCATGCAACGCGTCTTCAACGCGTGCTTTCTTCTCTTTCATTTCGCTTTCGGTTGCAGCACCGACGTTGACTTTAGCAACACCACCGGCGAGCTTCGCAAGTCGCTCTTCGAGCTTTTCGCGATCGTAGTCGCTCGAGGTGTTTTCGATTTCGCGGCGGATTTGATCGATCCGAGCCTTGATTTCGCTAGCCTTACCTGCACCTTCGATGATCGTGGTGTTTTCTTTGTCGATGATGACTTTCTTCGCTCGACCGAGATCCGAAAGAGTCAGCGAATCGAGCTTCTTGCCGAGGGCTTCGAAAACAGGAATCGCACCGGTGAGGATACCGATGTCTTCCATCATCGCCTTGCGACGATCGCCGTAGCCTGGAGCTTTTACAGCAGCGACATTGAGCGTTCCGCGAAGACGATTGATAACCAACGTCGCCAAAGCTTCGCCGTCAACATCTTCAGCAATGATCAACAATGGCTTGTTCTGCTGAACAACTTGTTCGAGCACAGGAACGAGTTCCTTGATGTTCGAAACTTTCTTTTCGTAGACCAAGATGTAAGCGTCTTCGAGGACGCATTCCATCGCACCTGCATCGGTCACGAAGTAAGGAGAGAGGTATCCGCGATCGAATTGCATACCTTCGACGAATTCGAGTTCGTCATGCAAGCTCTTGCCTTCGTCAACGGTAACAACACCGTCTTTGCCAACTCGCTCCATTGCGTCAGCGAGAAGGTTACCGATGGCGCGATCATTGTTTGCAGCGATCGTCGCGACGTTTGCCATTTCGGCTTTGTCTTTGATCTTGATCGACATCTTCTTGAGCTTCTCAGTGATGTCGGACACCGCTCGCTCGATACCCGACTTCATTTGAATCGGATTCACACCAGCGACAACGGCCTTCAAGCCTTCGTTGAAAATCGCTTCGGCCATAACCGTTGCGGTGGTGGTTCCGTCCCCGGCGACGTCGCTCGTCTTCGATGCGACTTCGCGAACCATGCGGGCGCCCATGTTCTCGTAGACGTCTTCCAAGTCGATTTCCTTGGCAACCGTCACACCGTCTTTGGTCACGGTTGGGCTACCGAAAGACTTTTGAAGAATGACGTTTCGACCGCGAGGGCCCAGAGTCACCTTCACCGCGCGTGCCAACTTGCTCACCCCGCGACGAATCGCTTCTCGGGCTTCTTGATCGAATGCAATGATCTTTGCCATAGTATGCTCTTACTCCTGTTGAGGTTCTTTATCTTTGAAAAGCCGGGAATCAAATACCGGAACTTGAATTTGCAGGTGGACGGATGACCCGAACTAGCCGAGAACGGCTAGGACTTCCATCTCGTTCATCAACAGGTACTCTTCCCCATCGATTTCAATCGACTCACCTGCATAGCTTGTGAATAGAACGTGATCGCCCACCTTCACTTGCAACGCGTTGCGACTGCCATTCTCCAATACACGGCCGTCCCCGACGGCGACAATCTTGCCACGCGTTGGTCGATCCTTGGCACTGTCGGGCAGATAAATCCCACCAACCGTCTTCTCAGAAGAAACCTCACGCTGAACCACGATGCGATCCCCCAAGGGAACCAGCTTGACCTTGCTCTTCTCTTTAGCAGCAGCCATCTACACAACTCCGTAGTCAAAACGAACGATTCATGGGATACGCCAAAAAGGCATACGAAAGTTTCAAGCCACCCTAAAGAGCAATTCGCGTGCCAGTCAGCCTTCGGGTAACACCTTCCGAGGTAAAATCTGCCGCTTGCCCCCACTCGGGCATTGTGAACCGCCGTCGGGATGATCAGAATACTTTGTGCTGGCCGACCGGGGTCGTCGAGACAGTGCCGGCGGACGATGCGAAATGCCAGAGCGGGCTACCAGTGGAAAATCATTAGGGGGCGAAAAATGCCGATAAAAGTCAGTTGCCAATGCGGTTCAAATCTCAACGTCCCCGATGCGGCGGCTGGCAAGAACGTTAAATGCCCGAAGTGCCAGAAAGTGCTCGCTGTCCCGGCCGGCCAGCCGAAGTCCGATGCGGGGAGCAAGCCCCCTCAAAACGCCAAAACTGCTGCAGGAACCAAGCCCTCTGCGAATTCTGGGGGAGCGGGGAGCGCGAAGCCGGTTGCGGCGGCGAAAGCCCCCGATGCTCTTGCAAATCTCTTTGAATCCGCCGGACTCACGAAGCGAGAAGGAACATTTTGCCCGTCGTGCGACCGCTCGCTACCCCCCGGGACTGCCATTTGCGTCGGATGTGGTTTTAATCTGGAAACCGGGGCAAAGTTAGACGGCTTTGCTTTAGAAATCAAAGAGTTTGGGGATAAACGTCTCGTTGAAGCCGCTGAGATGATGAAACGAGAAGCGGAAACTGAAAAACGCTTGCTCTCATCGGGCATGCCTTGGTGGATGATGTTTGCCATGATCCTGGGGGTTCTGTTTATGATGACTGCAATCCTTTTGAAAATGGACGCCAAAACCTCCGGTCAATCATCGAGTATCGCCCCGATCGCGAAACTTCAGCGTGCGAGCTACCTAGCCGTTATCGCTTTTTCCGTCGGCGGAGGGGCAGCCCTTGTCGCACTCTTCTCCTTTCTTGCGATAGGCTTGGGGGCATTCAAGGAATCGGTCAAGCAAGGCCTGCTATGCCTTTTGGTCCCTCCATACGCCTTGTATTACATGTTCTCGCGCATGAGGGAGAGAAAACTAAGCTATGTGGTCATGATTTTCTGTATCGCTGCCGTGCTGGCTGGCGCTTGCTTGGGCTACTCGCTACCAAAGATCTAGTTAACCTGCGAGGCTAAAGAAATCCCCCGAATTCCTGGGGTAGCCCCTTTGGCTAGATTGCCAGCGCGTCAGGCTTGGTTTACTCTATACCTGTTCGTATTTCAACATTTTCAGGTACTTTTTATAAGGCTGTTCGATGGCAACCTATCGACGCATCACTGTAATGGAAGACGGGGGAGTCTCCATCGTTCGTTTCGTTGACAAGAAAATTGTCGACTCCGGCACAATTGAACAACTCGGCGAAGAACTCAGCGCCTTGGTGACCGTCGAGAAAAAGAACATGCTGTTGCTGAACTTCGATTCTGTCGAGTTCATGTCCAGCGCGGCGTTGAACAAACTGATTTCGTTGAATAAGAAAGTTAAGGACGCTGCGGGGCGATTGAAACTCGCTTGCCTTCGTCCAGAAATCGAAGAAGTTTTCCGCATCACACGCTTGGATCGAGTTTTCGACCTGCGGAAGACGCAAGAAGACGCACTCGCTGCATTCAAACTCTAAACCGTACCCGTCCCTCATGGGGTGCTTGCGATGAGCAGTCGGCAACCGATCTGGTCGTGCGATAAAAACTTGCCAAGCGACCTCGATGCAGGCCATGGTTGCATCGAGGAATTGATGGCTGCTATCGAAAAAGCCGGATGGGAAGGACGCGATGTCTTTCATATCCAAATGGCCATCGAAGAAGCCGTAGTCAACGCAATCGAACATGGCAATAAACGTGATCCGAGCAAGTTAGTTCACGTCGTATTTAACGTTTTCGATGACTTGGTCACTCTGAGCGTAACAGACCAAGGTCAAGGGTTCGACCACCATAATGTGGCAGATCCGACTGTTGAAGAGCACCTCGATCAGCCTCGCGGACGCGGAGTAATGCTTATCCGCGAACTGATGACCGAAGCGAAGTACAACGACAAAGGGAACAGTGTTTGGATGCGGAAAGAGAAGTCCGCCTCGGAAAACTAATTTCCGATCCTGCCGTTGACCAGCGTCAACGCGATCCAAAAACTAACCAGCAGCAGCAGCCAAACGATATCTAAGAAGTGCCAATAGACGGCACAAAACCGAAGTCCAATCGTTCTCTCGTGATCGTAGCGATCCGCTAACGCATTTCTTGCCGTCCACCACAAACCGATCACTCCACCGACAACGTGCGCGGCATGCAAAAATGCCAATATAAACGTGTATCCATAAGCACTTTCGTTGCGAGTCGGTGCATCGGCGAGTCCTATGAGCAATCGGTTCATCCCATCGGATTGAACAAACAGGAACCCAATTCCCATCACGCACGCTGCGACGACTAGACGCCTGACTTGAACATGCCGGTCTCGTCGCGCTGCCCTTAATCCCCACTCTAAACAGACCGAGACCCCGATGAGCAACAGGGTCGACGGGAGAAAACTCCAAGGCAGGATCAAGCGTTGCGTGATCGCCCGCTCCGATTGCAGTCGCATCGCGATATAGACAACATATAGCAGAATGCTCGCGAAGAAAAAAACCCCGAGCGAACCAATCAACAGCCACACACCTTGCATCGCCCTAGCGTCGACGGGCAAATCCTGGCGACGAGACCGACTCCCCACTCCCGTGCCTTCGATGTGCCCAGTTCCAATTCCTCTGGTGTTCGGTGGAAGCCCCTGATCCATATTGCCAACATCGCTTTCTGACAACTTCGTCCACCAAAACCTTTTGCTTAGCTCGTTGTACATTCACCCGTAGATTGCAACCGCACAAAATCATCCTACCAAACAATCTTCAAGCAGCGAACTGCTTCTACTCGCGTCAAAGTGCCAGCGAAAACCGCGTTTCCACTGGGAAAACCAATGAATCGAGCCCTATTTCCGGAATAATACCAGCATTCCGACTTTGCGGATGGTACGGATTTTTCGATACGGTTTACCTAAACCGATTCAACTTCACCGAGCGATAGTTCCGATACTAGCAGCACAAACCGATCTGGTGCGCCTTGGATACACGGATTCCAGGGCCAGGAACTTAGTGGAACGGTGGGAAATTGACTATGTCCATTTTGCAACGAACTTTGCGAACGTTTGTGCTTGCAGCGGCAGCTATGGCTGGACAGCTTGGGTTCGCCGATAGCGGTTACCATCCGTTCTCCGAACCCGTGGATTTCGATCCTGACTGGCAGCTTTTCGCTCCCATGCAGCTCCAAGACGTTGAAGACTTGACTGCACGGCAACGTGCACCGCATGGCCTGTATTTAACCTATGACCGGGTCTATACCGGCATGAGCCGACCAGAGAATCGAGGTGACACCTATGTCATGGATTCCACCTGGGGTAACCGATGGGACTTCGGTTGGATGAACCGTCGCGAAAGCGGCTGGTCTTTCTCCTACCAAAATGTCAATGGACCCAACGTGTACAACGGGTATGAGCAACTTCGGCTCAACGGGTTTACTGATTCGGAAGTCGAGGATGATGCGGATCCTCCTTTCTTCCGCCCAACAGTGTTCGATAACGATCCTTACACGCTAGAACGAACCTACAATGTTCTTCAAAGCGTCAACGTAGGGAACTACACGAGCTTCGAAGCAAACAAAACTTGGCGACTCGAGCCCTACCGCTACGGTGGAATGCTCGAACCATTGATCGGTCTTCGCTACGTGAAATTCGTCGATACCGCTCGCAACGACAACTATCGTACGTTCCTGGCTACCGATATCCTCGATCCGACCACGATCATTGGTGAAGCCGAAGTCTACACCAACGACTTGGTATGGTCTCGCAACGACATGATCCTCGGCCAACTCGGATTCCGGTACTTCCGCAAGATCCGTCGCTGGAACCTATCGAGCGACTTCAAGGTCTTCGCAGGGCATACCTTCCAAAGCCAAGAAATCACACGGTTGGTTACAACGACACTGTATGAGGAAGATCCTGCAATCGGTGACGAACCACTCTTCGATGGGGACCACACCGGTACATCCTTCGCTTCTCGCAAGAACAACGAGACACCGGTCGGATTTGACCTGCGAACCGAAGGGTCTTTCAACGCTACCAAGCACATTGATCTTCGAGTCGGATTCCAACTCGTCTACTTCGGTCAAGGTGTTTGGCGGGGGGCAACGCTCGGACAAGGCAACAACTCCGATACCAATCAACACTTGGTCATGCCAGGTCTGACCTTCGGTTTCGCGATCAACCGCTAACCGATCCGAATCCCACTAAGTTTCAACTTCACAAGCGAGCCGGAAACGGCTCGCTTGTTTCATTAATGCAAGCAAACATCGCAAGATGCTGTTGTCAGCTTGGGTGAAAAAGTGCTACAAGCCCTCGGTCAAGTGCCCGACTGGCCATTGCCCGACTGGCATGCATCCGACTGAAATCCGAACTGCCGACCTGAACAGTGGCAACCGCTCACTTTGCGAGGAATGCTGGAATGCTCACAAAAGCAACCAAACGAGTCGACCCGAGCTTTCGCGTCTCGCTCATCCCTGCTCTCGTGCTCGGAACTGCAATTTGTTGCTTGTTCTATTTCTTGATACTTCTCCCTCCGCTGCGAAGCCCCATTGTTCTGCGGTATGCTTTATGCCACTGGGTCGCGGTAGCTTCGGCATGGCTCTTTTGCACCGCCAGCATTGTTCTATTCCAAAAATTGCTTGTCGTTCGAAGACAACATCAGCTTGCCACCAAAGCAGAAGCGAGTCTTGACGCGTTGGTTAGCCAACGCGAGTCGTGGGAACTAAATCCAACTATGGATGCATTCCAACGCTCGATGGCCGTTCAATCTCTTTGGCGAATGCAGCCGAATGCTGTTCAGAAATCTTGGTATGGCCAGCGCATCAACAATGTGCTTGATCGCCAAGTCGAACGACGATCGATCCGTCGGCTTGACGAGGATCTTCAAGCTACTTCGGACCGAGATGCAGACTCGCAGCATGCAAGTCTGGCAATGGTTCGCATCAATTGCTGGGCAATGCCGATGCTTGGGTTCTTAGGAACCGTTATCGGTATCTCCGATACCCTTGGGCAGATGGATGCCCAGGCATTAGCGAGCGGTTCGCAAGATGCCATGAACAGCCTGACGAGCGGACTCTATGTCGCTTTCGATACGACCGCTGTTGGCTTGGTTTTGACCATGGTCGCGATGTTCATGCAATTCTTCGTACAACGCGCAGAAGACTCGCTGATGCAACGCATCGATGAAGGAACCGCTTCCTACATGCACCGCTGCCTTGCAGAGCAAGACCACTCGGACACCAGTGATGTAGAAGCATCACTTCGGCTCATTGCACAGCGATTGATCGAGTCCATGCACAGCATCGTCGATCGCCAAGCCGATTTATGGAGAGATAAACTTGACGAAGCCCATTCAGGGTGGAATTCTCTTTCCGAACGCACACAAAGTCTTTCGCTCAACACGATTAAACAAGCCCTGAGCGAATCGATGGCCGAACACAGGTCCGCAATGCACGATGACTTAGCTCGCCTCGTGCGACTGCAAAGCGATGGTGCCACGCAAATCGACCAACGACTTCAGCAATGGCAAACCACCATCTCCGAGCAAGCCCGGGTTGCACTGCGGCAATTGCAAGAAATGAATCGAAACGCCGAGCTTCTTGAAAAACTGCTCCAATCGAGCCAGCTGGTTGATGCCATGCAGCAGCCCTTGCAAGCGACGCTTGAACGAATGACCGAAGTCGATCGGTTTCATGAGGCCGCAATGGGCTTGAGCGAAGCCGTGATGGTTCTCAACACGCAGTTGCAGCGTTCTGGTCACCTCGGACGCCAAACCGTTCGAAGACGATCAGCAAACAATTCGGCGCAAGATACTTCTGCCGCACCTCATTTCGAAGATCAAGAACCGGTCGTGTTGCGATTTGACAAGCACAAAACTTCTCAGCAAAACAAAGCCTCGGAGCAATCGTACTCCAACGAGAATCTCCCTAATGAATCCTCGGGACGCGACGAGAGACAAGTCGGATGAGCAAGCGACCGAGGAAAGCGAACGATTACAGTCCATCGACCTTTCCGTTCCTCGCCGTGCTTCTGTGCACGATCGGGGCATTGGTACTAATTTTAGCTGTCACGGTCGTCCACTCTCGAGCCTCAGCCAACAAAGCTGCTGAATTGGAACTCGGTGAATCCATCGAGGAAGTCAAGGAACAATCTGACTTTCTCGTGTCGGTCTCCGAGGAATTACAAGCTCGACGCGAACGTCTTAAAAAAGAGCTTGAACGACGCCGCCGAGAATTAAGTCACATCGAAGACCACATCGATCGACTCAGGAAAGACTTAACACAGCTACAGAGTCAATCAGAGCAAGCTCACACGGTTGCGGCAGAAGCAATTGTCGCCGAGAAAGAGAGCAAGATCGCCGACTTGGAAAAACAGCTAGAGGCCAAGAAACAAGATTTGGAGAAAACCATCGAGGAGCGCAAGGATCAGCAACCTGCGTTTTCGATCATTCCCTATGAAGGCCCGAACGGGACAGCCCGTCGTCCAGTTTATCTTGAATGCCGCGCTGATGGGTTAGTGATTCAGCCCGAAGGCATTACCCTGTCGATTCAGGAGCTAGCCCCACCGCATGGGCCAGGCAATCCGCTTGATGCCACCCTGAGAGTTTTGCGCACGGCGTACCAAGCCAAAGATCAAGTATACGGGATAACCACACCTCCCTACCCACTGCTCATCGTACGTCCCGATGGAATCAACACGTATGCATTAGCGCGAGCCGCGATGGCCGGTTGGGACGATCAGTATGGGTATGAGTTGGTCGAGGCCGACAGGGAATTAGCGTTTCCCGAAGGCTTACCAGGTTTGACCGACGAGCTCCAAAAGACATTGATAGCGGCAAAGCAACGGCAAGCCGCGTTGATTGCTAGCTTGCCCGCACGACTTCGTCGCGACCCGTTTGACTTAAGCGACCAGAACACGTGGGACGACGAAGGCGGGCAGGGCGGGGGCAAGCCAGCTGCCGACAAGGTTGCTAGCAATAATGCAAACAGGTCATTGGGGGATGATTGGGGAGATGTGGAGGAAGACTCCGGTCGTTGGAAGATGGTGCGAGAGGTATCCGGAGGGGCGCAGGATCAACCCTCAGTGCGAGGGGTATCAAGTCGCGATTTTGCAGCGACGCGGCCGGGGAACCAGCAAAAAACCAGCGAAAACGGCGCGCCGACTGGGGACAGTCCCCGAACCGCACTTAATCCAGACCCCTATTTCGAGGGGGCTGCCGGTGGCCAGATGGGAGGCAATCCCCAAATGGGATTTAACCAACCCGGGTTTGGCGGAGCCACCTCTTCAGGGGAGTTCCTCTCAGCGGGTAATGCTGCCAATTCTCAAGGACTGCCGGGTTCAAGCGAGCTGTCGGGTTCAGGCGAGCTGCCGGGTTCAAGCGAGCTGTCAGGTTCAGACCAGCAGTCGGGTTCAAGCGCTCAAGGGGGATCCGGATCCGTTACTCAAACAGGCCCACAACAATCCTCCGATGCTAGCTCTACTGCTAACCAATTCTCCTCGGGGCCTACGTCTGGATCTTCCGGCGGTCCATCGAGCTTGGTCGCCACCGATCCGAACTCGCAGCAAAATGATGCTCAACAAAGCGATGCGATGCGCGAACAAAACATGAAGCAATCCGGGGCCGAGGCGAAGCCTTGGGAATCGAGCGGCTCGCGTCAGACTTCGAAACAGGGGGCGGGCAGTGCGTCTAGAAGTTCCTCGAATCGCACGCCGGATTCCGAGCTTAAACCGATCAGCTTATCGGCAGGTAAGGACTGGGCAACAACCCGGATGGACAACCGCTCCACTCCTGTGACTCGCCCCGTTCGGATCATTGTCTTGGACGATCGCTGGTTGCTTCGCAACGAAGAGAATCCTTCCAAATACGACATGGAGATTTTGTTGGAGCAAGGTCCACAGGTTGCCGGCTCGCAACTCAAAGAAGCTCTTCGCGATCGCGTAGAGTCGTGGGGGCCCTCACTCCCGGGTGGATACTGGGCACCGGCTCTTACTGCAGAGACCGCTTCCGACGCCCAAAAAAGCCTGACACGCTTGCAACGCTTGCTCGATTCAAGCGGTGCGATCCTTCAAGTCCAACCGTTGACATCTCCTACTCAACCCAAACGTTGATTGCTCAAATGACGCGACGAAAAGACGAAGATATTGGGATCGGCGATGACGCATTTATGGATACCATTGCAAACCTCGTCGGCATCATGATCATTCTTGTGGTCATCGTCGGTGCGCGTGGTTACTCCTCAGCGAGGTCCCAGGCGAAAGAGACTCAACAAGAAAAAATCGACGACCTAAAGGCTCCTCTCGAAGTCGCTAAAAACCTCGAACGGGACCTTGAGCAACTCTCCGAAGAGCTTCTCAAATACGACGCAGAAGTCACTTACCGCAATGCGGAACGATTGTCGCTTGTGGATCGAAAAACGATGGCAGAGCATTCGCTATCGCTCGCTGTAGAGAACCTCGACACGAATTCCAAGCAAGCCATGCTTTTCGAGTCACGTATCTCTGAACTGTCCGCCGAATTGGAGAAGCTGACCCGGCAACAAGGTGAACTTCCTGCGACCGAACGGCCCATTGTCCCCCTGCAACACTTGCCCACGCCGATGGCGAAAACCGTCTTCGGAAAAGAGCTTCATGTGATGCTTCGCGACCATCGAGTCACCGTGATCCCTTGGGATACCTTAATCGACCAGCTAAAAGCTCAGGTTCGCACAAGTGTTGCGAGGCAAGCGAATAGGCCGAAAATCGAGGACACACTCGGCCCGATCGACGGCTTCATGATGCGGTATCGACTCCTGTCAAAGGCGGGGTTGATGAGCGACGGTCGCGTGGCGGCCATGGGTCGAATGGTCGAGCTAGAACGCTTTGAACTCGAACCGACTCCCGAGATCTATCACGAATCCGTTGCGCAGAGCCTTGCTCCCGGCGGTCGCCTCAGAACGGAACTCGACGCCAGTCGCTCAGGACACACCACCGTCACCGTCTGGGTCTACCCAGAAAGCTTCTCCGAATACCGCACTCTGCGCGACCAACTCTTTCAAGAAGGCTTCCTATCGGCAGCCCGTCCACTCCCGAAAAACATGCGGATCGGAGCAAGTCCCAACGGATCGAGCAGTGCGGCCCAGTAACGAAACAGCGCCGGGCTCAGTCGGCTTGTCATCAATCATTTTACCTGCGATTGCTTTTCTAACCCCTGTGGAGCATAATCCACTGGGAAGGTTCTGCAGAATCTGGCTCGAGGGCAATTTCGTTTTGCCCCCGTTTGCAACAACCTCGACCTAATGTGTGTTCGTGGAGCCCCTGTGGCTGCTTTCAGCGATTTTACACCCCGAAGAGCTCTTTTGCCCCCAACCGACAGCACTTCCCCGTGGTGCAGACTGACGGGCCAAAGCCTCGCGCTCCTTGCGAAATTCATAAGTGGATTTACGGTACGTTGGGTGGGTGCTGAACCCGACACTCGCCAGAGAGTCTACTTCGCCAACCACACCAGCCACCTCGACGCCGTTGTGCTATGGGCTTGTTTGCCCGGCCAATTGCGACAACTGACCCGCCCCGTTGCCGCTCAAGACTACTGGGGGCAAAGCCCTTTCCGACGCTTCCTCGCTAGCTCCTTTAACGCGATTCTCATCGACCGCAAGGAAATCAAAGTCCACCAAAGCCCCGTGGAATTGATGCTTCGAGAAATCGGGACAACCTACTCCC
>CAIJIZ010000646.1 GCA_903820735.1 uncultured Pirellula sp. | reverse complement strand
GACTTGCTCGAGAATCTCCCAGCTACTTAAATTCCTCCGGAATCCCATCCGACCTGTCGCACAAAACAAACAACCCACTCCACAACCGATCTGCGTCGAAACACAAACCGTCACCCTGCCCGTCAACGTCCGCATCCATACACTCTCACATGCATCCCCATCTTTCACCGACCCAAACCGAAATTTCGCTACCCGCCCGTCGCTTGAACGTGCCAACTGATCCACTCGCCATAACCACCCAGAATCTTTGAGCCAATCCGCAGGCTCAAATCGATACTGCCTAAGGTGCCTCCAACGTTCTTTGCGCCCAGCATTAGCGATCAACTCCCAATTGCTCCCCGAAGGCAAACTTGCGTCTGGCATCGCTACTCGTTCCGGCATCTCTCTACCTTTTTCAACAGTCCCATCCCAACAGTTTCATAGCAACAATTCCATCCCAGCAATTCCATAGCAACCGTTTCAAAGCAACAACTCTATTCGCTGCTATCCCGCCCCGATTTTTCTAAGCCAGTCGGCACGGTGCCGTAAGACTTGCCAATGCCGCAATACTTGACAGCGGTACACTGCTTGATTGCGTTTCCCAAGCTATACTTTCCAAAAACCTGCGGGAACTCCAATCGCTCCCTTTCGAACGACTTTTTTCACCCCTTACCAACCCAACATCCCATCATGATACGTCTACCCCTGAAAAAATCGCGCCGTGAATCCAGGCTCGGTCTCCCAAGCTCGTCCCTCTGTGTCAAACGCTTCGTGAGCCTCGTTGCCCTCGGGTTGGTCTCCCTGCAAGCCGCCCCGTTTTCAGGCTCGCCATCTTCAGGTTTCCTGTCTTCCCTCTTCTCGCCGTCCGTTTTCTCGCCGTGCCTTCAAGCCCAAGAACCTACGGCTTTTCACGAGCAAAACCCCACAGGGACTTGGAAAGGTCAATGGCGCAGCGAATCCACCGGTCATAGCGGCCCGATGCGTGTGGTTATCACCCCCTCGAACCGAGGAACATACCAAGCTCGATTCACCGGGAGATTCGCTGCAATCATCCCCTTCGCCTACCGAGCAGAACTTGTTCCAGTTCAATCCTCTGATGGCACAACCCGACTTACCTCCTCAAAGAAACTCGGGCCCATCCTCGGGGACTACCAAATGCAGACGCAAGTCGTAGGCAGCACTCTCTCCGGCGGATTCCAAGCTGCGGGTGATCGTGGCTCGATCCAAATGCAACGTGTCCGCTAATGAACTTCGGCTCTACGATCTATTCATCAGGACTCTTCTCATTACGACTCCACTCATTACGACTTTTCTGTCGGTCGTGAATCATGCGAAAAAGCCAACGTGTTGAATTTCCTGGTGCTCGCGGAACACTTGCAGGTATCCTCGAACTACCCAACCATATTGCCAGCGAAGAAATTCGCGGTTGGTTCCTCTTCTCCCATTGCTTCACTTGTAACAAAGACCTCAAAGCCATCGTGCGAGTCGCCCGAGGTCTCGCCGATCACGGATGGGGTGTCCTCCGTTACGACTTCAGTGGACTAGGTAACAGCCAAGGAACCTTCTCGCAAACGAACTTCTCTACGAACTGCGAAGATCTCGCTGCCGCAGCCGATTTCCTCGCGAAGAACTTCCAAAATGCACCAAGCTTTCTCATCGGACATAGTTTCGGCGGAGCCGCAAGCTTGGCCATGGCAAACGAAATCCCATCGTGCCTCGGTGTGATCACTCTAGCCGCACCAAGCGATACGCAACACCTCGCGAAACTGCTGCTTCGCATGGATCCTGCCATCGGTACCGATGGAACCGGCCAAGTAACCATCGGTGGGCAAACACTTCGGATCGACAAGCAAATGGTTGACAACTTTCTTGAACAAGACCTTCCGTCCAAAGTAAAGAGAATCGATAAGCCGTTGCTGATCTTCCATTCCCCCGCCGATGAAACAGTCGCCTACTCGCACGCTCTGAAACTCATGAACTCCGCAGAAGCAATCGACGGCCAACCGCCGTATGGGAGTTCTTCAAGATCACTCGTTAGCTTGCCCGGTAGCAATCACTTATTGACCAATAACGATCGCGATATCCCTTTCATCGCGGGTACCATTCATGCATGGGCCTCGCGATGGATCTAATGTGCGGATTTAATCTGCAGATTTGACCTGTACCTAGTGATTGCAGTCGATTTATCCTCAACGAAACCCGACTTCTAAATCCTCAAAGAACTTTTGTTCGAAACACCTGTGCTCAACTTTCCCGTGATCGCTTTGTAACTATGAATCAAACATCCGCTGAGCCTTCGCCGTCAAATCCCTCTGGATCATCCTCGCTACGCGTCCTTCCCTCCGTGTGCGCCCTGGACTGCCCGGATGCATGCGCTTTGCTGATCGAAGTCGATGGCGATCGAGTCGTACGACTTACCGGGAACCCTGATCATCCGATCACCCAAGGCTTCGCATGTGTCAAAACGGCTCGCTACCCGGAGCGTCAAGAACAATCCGATCGCCTGCTTCAACCCATGCGCCGCGTGGGGGCGAAAGGAGAAGGGAAATTCGAAGTCATCTCCTGGCAGACCGCGATCGATGAAATCAGCTGTCGACTTCGAAAGATCATCGATGAGTACTCCGGCCAATCGATCTTGCCTTACTGCTATGCAGGAACCATGGGTGTGATCCAAGGGGATACACCGAAAGCCTTCTTTCGCGCCATCGGAGCCCTTGAGCTCGATCAAACCATCTGTGCCACCACAGGAGGAGCGGCCTGGGAAGCGAACTATGGGCCCAACAAAATCAGCACCGACCCCGAAGATCTCATCGAAGCGAAATACATCGTTCTCTGGGGTATCAACGTGCTACGCAGTAATTCACACCTCGCCCCGATTCTCAAAGCCGCTCGAAAACGAGGCGCAAAGATCCTGCACATCGATCCCTACCGAAATGAGACCTCCCGCTTCGCCGATGAACATTGGCAAATTCGAGTCGGCACCGATGCCGCTCTCGCACTTGCAATCGGACGCGAGATTCTCGCTCAAGGCTGGGAGAATCGAGATTACTTGCAATCGCATGCAAGCGGACTCGATGAGTATCGCAAAGCCTGCGTACCTTGGACTCTCGAACGCGCTGCTCAATTCTGTGACATTCCACTCTCGTCCCTTCGAATCATGGTCGAGGCATTCGCAAAAAGCGATCCTAGCTTCATCAAAGTCGGTTACGGAATGACCCGAAACGAAGGTGGCGGAAACGCGCTTCGTGCAATCACCCTGCTGCCCGCTCTACTCGGGTCATGGACCAAGCTCGGCGGTGGAGCGGCTCTTTCTGCAAGTGGCGCTTTCCAATTGAATCGGCGCGAAATCACAGGTGAAGATCTGATCGCGCCGACGACCCGACACGTCAATATGAATTGCTTAGCTTCCGAACTACTCAATACGAACAAGAAGCCCCATTCCAACGCGGAAGCCGGTTCGAGCAATCAGGCCAGTACAGGCAATCAGGCCAGTTTAAGCAACCAGACCAGTGCAGACGAAATGATTCGAAGCTTAATCGTGTTCAACAGCAATCCGGCTGCCGTAGCGCCCGATTCGCGTCGAGTTCGCGAAGGCCTCGCGCGAGAGGATCTATTTACGGTGGTCCTCGAACACTTTCAAACCGATACGGCTGATTATGCTGATTACCTGCTCCCAGCAACAACGTTTCTTGAACACCCGGATGTCTATACATCCTACGGTCACTACTACTTGCAGTATGCCGATGCCGTTGTCAAGCCACGGGGCCAAGCTCGAACCAATCGTTGGATCTTCCAACAACTTGCTCTTGCCATGCAAATCGATGCCCCTGCTTTGTACTGGGACGAAGTCACCCTCATCGATAAGATGCTCGCTTCCGAAAACCCATGGCTCAAGGGTATCGATCGCGAACAACTCACATTGAAAAAGTCCATCAAACTGCAATTGCCAAAACCGTTCCTACCCTATGCAGACGGAAGCCACTTCCCAGATAAGAAAATCCGTTTCTCTCCTCCACCGGCTCAACTCGACTTCGAAGAGCAACCTTGCGATCAATACCCTCTGCGACTGATCTCGCCACCAGGGGACTTCGTCGTTAACACGACGATGGGGAACGTACCTTCGATCCTGAAACTCGCCGGAGGCGAACCCTCGGTGTTAATCCACCCCGCCGATGCTCAGAAGTACGGTATCACGGCTTCTAAACCAACGCGGATCACCAGTCGCTATGGTCAAATCGATCGCAAGACCATCATTTCGGATGATGCCAAAGAAGGGGTTGTGATATCCGTAGGGCAGTGGTGGCCGAAGCTAAGCCCAGATCGCAAAAGCTTAAATGACTTAACTAGCGAACGTCTCACGGATCTCGGTGGCGGGAGCACTTTCGGGAATCCCGTCGTGCATATCGGTCCCGCTTGTTGATCCCTCACAAGCCGTTCTGGATTTCCGTGAGGACTTGCTTCACTGCAAGGACAGCGATGTTAGCGAGCTTTCCATCGGTAAGCCTTCAGGCTGTTGCCCGAACAGAATTTGCGAAGCGAATCATCTCCCTTTTGCGATATGTAATCCATCGATAATCGCTGAACTTTTTGATAATCCGCCGCGACTTCGCACACCGGCCAGTTGCTACCGTAGATCACTCGATCCGCTCCAAAAGCGTTCCAGACAACATCTAGTGTCGGACGGTAGAATTCTAAGTCATCCGGTGCCTTGCGTCCCTCGCGACCTGCTCCTTCCGCTAGCGCCGAGATCTTGCAATACACATTCGATGACTTGGATGCGGCCGAAATCGACTTCTTCCAACTCTCCGGTGGCGCTGCATCTGTGATCGCGACGTTGCCAATGTGATTCAAGGCAATTGTCAGACCGGATACGCGTTTGGATAATTCGGCCGCTAAGTCCAGGACTTCAGGACTGCCATTCACGTCGGCAGTAATCCCTAAGTCTGCCATCAACTTGAACGAACCAAGCTCATTTCGGCTAAGAAGTTCTCTTAGGCGTTCCTCCCATATCCGAATACCGCGATACAAAGGATTGTCCGCAAAACGCCGGAGCTGTTCTGGGAACATGGCTACCGATGGATCCAACCGCCCGACGATCCCAACAATCCAAGGATCATCTTTAGCCAAATCCAACAGCCATTGGTTGTCTTCAATCCACTCGCTAGCTTCGACAATCACCGTCCCCGTAACACGTCGGTATTGGGGTAGTTCCCTCATGTCCTCGGGCATAACTTTTCGGTAAAGATGCGAGTCCTTCGGCGGCCAGGGGACTCCCTGCGCTCGTGTCGGATCATAGAAATGGGTGTGGCAATCGATAATCTCCAGGTCCTCGAACGTGCCGCTCTCAACCTTGCTGTCTTCGAGTTCGACCCTTGCGATTTCGCCCCTTGCAAGTTCGCCGTCTTCGATTTGCACCGATAATCCGACCGAACGCATACTTCCAGCGAAACAACCTGCAAGAGTCGCTTGCAGACCCAGATGCAGTGCCTCACGCCGCGAAGGCTTGTTGTTCGCTGCCTGCCCTGCACTTAACTCCGCTCCGCCATGATCAATTCGATGTTCGGACATTCGCACCCTCATCCAGTTCGTGTTACGATACGCTTCCGATTGTACTCTACCGGTGACCGCTCCGGTGATTGTACAAACCGGCTCTTAGCCGTTCTTCCCTCCTTCTGACGATTTGAATTAGGATCTAGCAAAAATGTCGAAATCTCTCCTTCGAAAAACGAAATCGATTATCTCGAAGCAAGCGTTAGCCCAAGCCACCTTTGGAGTGCTTGTCGGGTTACCGCTTGGGCTAAATCTTGGGGGCGATGGATCCTCAACCGGATTCTGCATCGGATTCGGCAACGTCGCATACGCTCAAGAATCGAATCCCCTTAGCATCGCTCCAAAACAAAACTATGGGCCAGGTAACGGGGACTTCGTCGTCGGTCCTGAATATCGCATTGATCCGGATTTGAAGGACCAAGGGAACGCGAAGGGAAAAACTTTTGAATTCAAAATGCCACTTGCGAGTAGCAAGATATTTCAAGGTACGGATTCAACCTTGGATTCCACGAAGGAAGTTCGCAAAGAACGCAAGATATTCGTTTATGTGCCAGCAGCATACAAAGATGGCACCGCTGCTCCCCTCTTGGTCATGCACGATGGCCCTAGCAACCTCGACCTGGTGAAAAACGCACTCGATAACTTGACCGTTTCCAAAGACCCAAAACGCAAGCTTCCTCCCTTCATTGTCGTAAGTATCGAGAACGGCGGTAATGACGGAAAAGGTAGCCAACGAGGACTTGAATACGATACGATGTCCGACCGCTTGGCTCGCTTCGTACACGAAGAAGTTTTACCCGCCGTTGTGAATCATCCGGAGATCAAGAAAGCCTTTCCAAAATTTGCGATTACCGACGATCCCTGGGGACGCGCCGCGATGGGATGCAGTTCCGGTGGCGCAGCGGCTCTCTCGATGGGCTGGTTCCGACCCGATCTGTTTCGCCGACTGGTCACCTATTCGGGAACCTTTGTCGATCAACAAGATGATGATGCACCAGAGGAGAGCAAGTTTCCGCTCGGTGCTTGGGAGTATCATTCCAGCATGAAGCTGATCGAGACAACCGAAAAGAAACCGCTTCGAATTTTCACCCACGTAGCGGACAAAGACCTCCGGGCGAATGACGCGGAAGAAACTTACCACAATTGGGTCATGGCTAACGAACGAACCGCGAAAGCTCTCGCAGCCAAAGGCTACGACTATCGTTATGTTTTCACCCGCGATTCAAAACACTGCGATCGCCGTGTCTTCGAACATACTCTCGCCGACACCCTCGTCTGGATGTGGGAAGGGTTCTAAACCAGAAGCTCTGTCTTAATAAACGTCGATTAATTCCAAGGTAACTCCGCATCGTCGGATTCACCTTGTGGATCCAAGTGTCCTGATCGATTGATCGCAAGCAGAATTCTAAACGTCACGATCAAGCTGACAATCAAGCCGCCGAGCCCGATCAACGAGAGATCCTTGAGCCCCATTGGGCCACCATTGATAAAGAGCAATGGTGGTACTTTCGATGAAAGCATGATCGATGAACCGAGCAAGAGAGAACTGGTCAGCAATCCTAATACGAGTCGATTGATCGATGGACTCAGTCCCCGGTGAGACAAGTGGACGTCGAGTTTTCCTGATTGCACCAACTCCATCAAATTGCTTATCTGGCCCGGTAGCTTCTCGACGAGTCCCTCTACTTCTACGTAGAGTCTTCTCAAGCGTCTTGCCTGTCGCCATGGGGACAGCCGACTCCTCCACAGCCGCTTGAACATCGGCTCAATGACTTCTAATAAACTGAAGGAAGGGCTGGTCTGATTGATGGTCCCCTGCAGGGTCACAAGGGTCTTGATCAACATCCCAAGCTGGCTTGGTAAAACGATTCGATGTCGATGCAAGATATCGGTTGCATCGTTCAAGGCCGACGCAAGATCAATTCGATCGATCGGTTGATTGCCATACGTAGCAATCAAATCGGTTACGTCGTTCGAAAGTATCGATTCGTCTACACCTGCGGGTACCTTACCTACCCGCTTGATGATGGAAGTCAGCAAAGCTGAATCTTTCAAAGATAAAGCCCACAGCATCTCTTCGATGTTCTCACGCAACAGTTCATCGATGCGTCCGACCATTCCAAAATCGAGCAACCCGACCGTGCCATCCGGTTCGACTAAAATGTTTCCTGGATGCGGATCGGCATGATAAAGGCCCTTTACGAAAATCATCTCGACGTACAATTCGGCGATTTTCTTGGCAAGCGATTCGCAATCCAAGTCCGGGAACTTCTGGCTGTTCTTTACTTCATGAATGGACTCGCCCTGAAGCAATCCCATCGTCAAGACGCGCGTGTTGGAGTGGGTTGGATACGCCTTGGGAATCACCACTCCTGGGAAATGCTCGAGAGCTTGGCGCAGCATCATCAAGTTCGCTTGCTCTTGCGAAAAACTTAGTTCCCGTTTCAATGACCGGGCTAACTGCGAGACGATCTCGCGTGGACGCCACACAGCGAACTCCGGCAGCCTTTCGGCCAAGGATGCGAGACCTGCGAGCACTTCAAGATCCTCGTGGATCTTGGGCCGAATATTCGCATGCTGTACCTTGACCACAACTTGAGTCCCATCGAGCAATTCCGCTCGGTGCGCTTGCCCAATCGATGCCGATGCCAGCGCTGTCGGGTCGATGAATGCATACAAAGACGCGATGGGTTTACCAAGGTCCGTCTCAATCGTCTTCTCGACCGAAGGAAACGGGTCGGCTGGTACATTCGATTGCAGTAACTGCAACTCCGCTGCTAACTCGCTGCCGACAAGGTCAGGACGAAGTGAGAGGACTTGTCCAAGCTTGATAAATGTTGGCCCCAAATCCGTTAATGCCATTCGAACGCGAGCCGCTCGCGTGTAACTCGATAGCGGCACACCTTGATCGTCCTTGATCCAATCGCGCACCACCTCCAAGGGGAGTCGGCTTAACCAATCCGCTAAACCGTAGTGACGAAGGATCGCGATGATCTCACGCCAACGGCGAATGTTGCGATAGTAGCGCGGTAGCGAAGTGATTCTCATCGAGGTGGTGGGAAAAGGGGTTGGGGTACTTGGTTCTCGCTACCCGGAACACCTCCCTGCATTTGACGTTTTTCGAGCATCGACTCTGCAGTTGACTGAAATTCCTCAATATCAAGTTCTCCAATCACTTCGGAATCGCTTACCTCAAGACTATCCCATGCATCAGCTGTCCAACGCACCCTGATAAGGTTTCCTTGATAACGTAATTGCATCTCCGAGACGGAAGGATAAAGTTGCTGGCGAAAAGCGTCTCCGCGTTGAGCCGGTAGATCATGCTTCTGGTAAAGCAATCGACCGGTACGAACGTCAATCAAGGCGATACTTGTAAAATCCAAGGCCATGCCTCGAACGTTCGAAAGTGTTAGCCGTCGCAAAAAGACAGCGGCTGGAGAATCCCGGTTCTGACTCAATGGAAACATGAAATGCTTGACCGGCTGACTCGTATTCCATGCCAATGATCCATCCTTGAGATTCACGGCAAACAATCGGCCCGCACAAGCTGCGACGGACGGGTCCGTACGCATCTGCGGTGCTACGACCACTCGCTCTAGTTCCATCGAACCCGCGTACGGTAACACGAGCGCAATGTCACCAAAAACCTGCGCCGAGATACTGCTAAACTTCCCTTCAACTTCAACCTTCTGTACCACTTCCGTTACCTGCCGAGCATCCCAGTAAGTCATTGTGCCGTAGGTCCGCAGGGCAATTGCACCAATCTCGTCGGCAATCGCAAGCCGTGTATCAATGGTATGGTCAGCTTGCAGTAGTACTTCTCCGCTCGTAGGCTCGACCAATCGCAACCGCATGCGATTGCCTGGATCCGTATTACCAGTCCGCAG
>CAIJIZ010000645.1 GCA_903820735.1 uncultured Pirellula sp. | reverse complement strand
TCGGCAACCACCGCCATCGGCTCAGCACGTGAAGAAGTTCGGAGCGGGAAACTCATCGCAGTTCCCAACCATTTGCGAGACGGCCATTACCCCGGCTCGAAACAACTCGGGCACGGCGCGGGTTATGCCTATGCCCACGACCACGAAGAAGGAGTTGCCGCACAAGACTATCTCGGCGTCGATCGTCAGTTCTACAAGCCTGTGGAACGAGGACACGAAGTCGAGCTTGCACGCCGCTACGAGGAGTTGCAAAGAAAACTCAAACCTCAGAAACCTTAAGAAACTTGCGATACCCTTCCTGCATAGGTATCTTGCACCATCTCACCTTTCTCACTATCTCACCCATCATCTCCTCCATCAATGATTTTCGAACGGATTCCACCGATTCACCTTTTCTGAAACCAAGTAATCTCCCATGAAACGTCCCGCTAAGCATCTCTCCCCGATCCGCAATTTCGCAATCGCCTCACTCTTGAGCGTCCCTCTACCTGCCTTGTTGGAACCTCTCGTCGGTATCGGACTCGATCATTGCAATCGCGTCCACGCCCAAGAAGCAATCGGGGATCAGCAACGCACACTGCCGGGTGCCAAACTGCCGGGTGCCAAACTACCGGGTGCCGGAGAAGTTCGCAAGCTGCATGATGGGTTCAAGTTCACTGAAGGTCCTGCATACGATGGACGGCAATATCTTTACTTTACGGATATCCCAAACAATCGAATCCTCCGAACTGATGTCGGTGGCTTTCCAGACCGTATTGGCCCTGCCGAAGTATTCATCGAGGAATCGCAGAGTTGCAACGGCCTGATGTTTGACGGCAACGGAAAGCTGCTCGGTTGCCAAATGAAAGGGAACGTGGTTTCTATCGATATAGCGAGCAAAAAAGTTACCCTGCTGGCAAATCGCTATCAAGGTAAACCGTTCAATGCATGCAACGATTTGGTGGTAGACCAACAAGGTGGTATCTACTTTACCGACCCTCGATACGCAGCACCCGAACCTTGGCCGCAAGGAATTGAAGCGTTCTATTATCGAAACTCGGAAGGTATCGTAAGTCGACTTGGTGAAAACCTCATTGCACCGAATGGAATCATTCTCTCGCCCGACGAGAAGACGTTGTACATCGTCCCATCGATGCAGAAAGAGATCATGGCTTATCGTGTCGAATCCCCCGGCCGGTTAAGCGACGGGAAAGTGTTTTTTGAAATACGCCAACCGAAAGGCAAATCAACCAGCGGGGGAGATGGCCTATCGATTGATGTTGAAGGAAACCTTTATGTGACGACCGATCTTGGAGTCCAATGTGTTTCCCCTAAAGGGGAGTTGCTCGGTGTGATCGAGTTTCCTGAGCAACCTGCGAATTGCGCATTCGGAGGTCCAGGCAACAAGATTCTCTTTGCGACGTGCCGCTCTGGTTTGTACGCAGTTCCTATGCCTATCGCCGGTCATGTGTTTACAGGGCGAGTCAGAGACGTTGTTGTCCAAGGATCGGGAGTGAGCGATAAGTAATGACTAAGGCTCATCTTCGGTTTCTACCATTTCTGATCGCACGAACTTTGCTTGCCTCTTCGATCGCAGTTGCAATCGTGGCAGCATGCTCTGAAAGTAGAGGTCAAGACACGTCATCGCCCCCCGAGAAGGTTTCAAATGGTCAAGCAGTAAACGATCAGACGACCGGTAGCAGCGACGAGCCGGGAAGTGGG
>CAIJIZ010000644.1 GCA_903820735.1 uncultured Pirellula sp. | reverse complement strand
TGTTTCGTTATTGATGCGGGCGTACATCGAAGCCGCAGGGATCGACAAGCGGGGTGCGTGCCACATCTTCCGTCACACGGCAGCGACGCTGATGTTGGAGAACGGAGCGGACTTGCGGAGCATTCAGACGTTGCTGGGTCATGAGAATTTGAACACGACGCAGATCTACACCCACATTGCCATCGACCACCTCCGCAAGGTCCACGATGCGACCCACCCGGCCAAGCCCGACAAAAGCCCGGGCAGCGTAAATCATTAAAAACGGCCCTGCGTAAGCTCTCAGGTGAACCGTTCGCCCCCCCGTGTGTGCCCAGGCTTAGGCCTGGGCACGGCACTGTCTTGGAGTCTCAGACCCGAGAAAAACTGCGGTCTACGGGTAAAAAAAGTTTGCACCGTGCATTGCGTATCCTTTACAATGCACTGCATGGTAGCTTCATCGATTCCCTGCAAATTATCGCTCCGTGCAGATCGCGCGCATGCTTGCGCGGGAGATTCGCACGCATCGAGTGGCATCGATGTTGCATGCCCCACGACTCAAAACGTCCTTGCCATCGCTTCGCCCCACGACTTGCAAGGGGATTCTTGGCCGTCATCTTCGACTGGCACTAGTTCTTTCTGTTGCAACCATCAATACTCGGTTACCGCCATAACGACATCGGCAGGCTCTATTGCCGAGCGATACGCCTACTCAGCCTACGGCCAACCGACGATCTTGGATGCTTCAGCTTCGGTGCTGAGTTCTTCGGCGATCAACAATCGCTACACGTATACTGGTCGCGAGTGGGATGCGACGCTGGGCCTGCATCACTTCAGAGCTCGCTGGATGAGCACAAGTGCGGGGCGGTTCTTGAGCCGGGATCCAATTGGGTACATGGATGGCCTATCGCTATATGGAAACTTTATGGTGCTTGGCACGTTGGATCCGAGTGGCGAATCGACATTCGAGATTTTGCTTAACACGAAAATTACAAATGAGAGATGTGTTGGATGTGGTGACTCGAAGTGGATCGTACAATACTCGCTTGACGCAAGTTCAGTACCGCCCAATGGGAAGCCAAGAGTTATTGGCTATATCGTCCAGAAAGTTTGTAATGAGAAAAGACGTACGCATTGCGAGTGCAGAGACAACAATCCGTGCATCGAAACGAAAACAGAAATCTGTAAAGCGTGCGCATACGAGATGATAGGAGCAATCCTTGCAGGAAATGGAAAGATGATGCTTTTCCCTATTGTGAAGGATATATGGAAGAATTTTGGCACACAGGATCAAGACTGCATAAGCAAAGGAGCTGGCATCATAAGTGCCGACATTCGGGTCTTGCCGCCCCATCAAGATTTAAAGGATTGGGCTGATGGAATTCCTAAGGGTGGGCCATTAGTGATCATTCCTGACGGATGCAAAGGGGAGGGCGTTGGCTTTGCTCCAAATTCAAGAGAGTTAACGGGTCCAGCACCTGCAGGATGGGATCAACCACTTAGCACAAGCAGGGCAGCTGCGTGGCAACGTTGGAATTGCTGTCCTAAGCCAGTTGATGGATCGCCCAGCACAACTTGCGATAGCTTACATACAGGCTGGAATAACGCAATTTCGGGAGAGGATTAAGTAAATGCTTAGCTGTATTTTCGCGACGTGTCTGAGCGTTTTGCGTCTTGCAATTCTTGTTGCGGCCTCGGTTGTCAGCTCGGACAAGTGCATAGTTGGCGCTAATCATGTCTTGTTGCTTCGCGATGAAAAGATTCTAGCTTTAACCATTGCAACTGGAAAATCGGAAGTTTATTCACTTAAGGGGCGTCTCACGAAGATCATATCTGTCGATGAAGAAGGACTTTTTGTGTTTTTTTGCGACGAGAAAACTCCAGTACTTATTGATTTCCGGACACGCCAAGAAAGGACTTTTGACATCTTTGAACAAAACAATCACCGATGCGACTTCGCACTTGACGACTCGGAGAATATATATGTACTTAGCTCTGTAGAATTTGGAACATTCGATAACTTGCAAAGTGGAAAGCTTGGAAAAATGTTCCCCAAGAACCTAGCAGTGTTTTCGAAGGCTAAGCTCATCGAATCTGAAATTACTGAGTCGAGTGATGGGCCAGCACCTGAACGAAACGTATCCACTGAGACGATCTCCGGTGTTCCAATTGGCGGGAAAACAATCGGCCTGGGAAAGATACGCATAGGATTTTTGGGATTGGATCTGGATTCAGTAAAGGACACTCTTACCTTGGTGGAATTTGACGGGACAGAACTTTCGGTTGTCACCGATCGGGTTTTGAATTTTGGCCCGCTGGATTAAAGGTAATTTGCAGAGCCCTGCTCCGAGCCAGAACTTTGTGCACTCTTGTGTATGAGGATTCGGCACTAGCGGCGACGCTTATCCTGTTATGGCGGTCCGGCGGTTCAGCGAGCAGGTGTTGACGCTTCGATCACTGATTTGCTCCTCTGTTGATGCTCGATTCGTATGCGATCAGACCGCCTAAATGGCGATTTTGCGGCCAGTACACCTAAAGACTAACGCTCCATCAGTCAACGACGGTCCGCCAGAGCGGTGAGGGACCATGGGCCTGGCCGGAGGAGGGGTGGTTGACCGGGAG
>CAIJIZ010000643.1 GCA_903820735.1 uncultured Pirellula sp. | reverse complement strand
CTGGCGCTTGTGCTAAACCAAGCTTGGGTAGCACCTTGTCGATTGACAGTAATCGCTTTGAGTTCCATATCGCGTAGAGCTTTTGCGAACCCTTTTGCGAATGGGTTTCGTTGTACGAGCACATCTCCTTGGGCGAGTTGTTCGGCTGCATCCTCGGTGATTGTCCAATCGCTCAAAGCAGTCTCGGAAGCCGCGTCATCCAAGCAGAGGACTTGGATACTTAGATTCACATCGAGGCGGCCATCATTTCCAAGTGGATTGAGGCTTACGGAGCGAATTTTCTGAAGGTGGCTAGCTCGGCGAAACGCATCGAGAAAGGCGGTTAGTTTCGTTAGTGTTGTTTGTCCTCGAACGGAGTAATCGATGCGATGGCCGATGCGAACGCGTTTTCCGCGTTTAGTGCGAGATTTGATTTCGATTGGGGTTGGTTGAGACGCATCGACGCTTGCAGAGGCCAATTCATATCGATCGACCATGTCCAGCAACCATTGCTGGTAGAGCGATTTCGCGATGGCGGGATCTGCGGGAAGCGCTCGATGCTGGTACTCATCGAGTCGTTTAGCGGCTTTTTGTGCAGCGAAGCGTGTTTGATTGTCTTTTTGGATATCGTCCGATAGTTTATCGATGTTTGCTGTAAGTTCTTGTCGCGGTTGTTCGATCCAGCCACGGTAGAGTTGGTCAGCTCCGTAGAGTCCGAAGACAGATCCGCCAGCAATCAACAGCCATTTCATGGTAGGGGTCATGACTTCACCTCCGTGGGTACAGCGGTTGATTCGGCAGGTGATTCAACAGGCGATTGAGCTGGCGAAGCGTTAGGAGGATCGCTCTGCGGCGGTGTTGTTGGAGGTGGTTCGGTTGGAGGTGGTGTGGCTGGAGGCTGCTCCGCCGTAGTTTTATCGGGGACTTGAGTCTTTTCAGGTTCCGCGGATGTAGAGGAGGGTTCTACGGGATTTGGTTTTTTGGGAGTTTCAACAGCTTGGAATCGTCGAAGTGCTGGAGCAGTTAAAGGGAATTCGATGTGGGATTCGAATTGCCAAGGGTACTCTTGGGAATCGGGGTTTTGTGTGATCTGTTTGCTGATGATCGTGTATTTTGCACCTCTGATACGGTTTTCGAGATCTGAGATGATTTCTTGGGATCGGACTTGCATGGCGAGGTCGATCGCGCCGCTTCCTTTCGCATTGACTGATCCGCTTAGTCGCCTCACGGTTGCTTCTTGACCGTCAGGCAATCGGGCTGCAAGATCCGAGAGTTCAGCGACCCAATCTACCTGGTCGGATAACCAAGCCTCTACGGTTGTGACTTGGTCTGCTTTCTCTTGATACTTAGAAGTTACTTTAACTTCGTTGCGAAGGTTTGAGTCCAAGGACTTCGCTTCGGATTGCATATCCCAGATATCGGCGAGCAAAAAGTATCCGGCGACGGTGGCAGAGGCGACGCCGAGTCCACCGATTGCTCCCCAACGGATCCAAGGATTCGGTGGTTTAGGTGGGCGTTTAGGGGCTAGCAGATTAACAGGCAGCGATTGGCTAAGGATGTCCAGGGCCGCTCCAGCGTTGGCAGCGGATTTTGCGCTTAGCTCGATTGGATTGCCTGTAACGTTCCATCCGTAGTATGGGTCGACCCATACTACGGAGACTTGGCCTTGTTGCTCGACGGCTTCACCAACGCTGCGGGCGAATTCGCTATTAACGAAAATGCACCAGGAGACCGGTTGATCGGTTACCGATGAGGGTAAGAGGGTCAAGCATCGTTTTGCTTCGGTGTCGATCTGTTCAGCAACGCGTTCCGCGTCGTCGGAACTATATCGGATGGTTCGCAGCAGTACCGGGACTTTGCCGTAACAGATAGCGATCTCTGCTTCACCAGCGAGCAGGTGTACGGCTACGACCATGGAGTTCGCATCGACGGAGACTTCTTTGAGAATCCGCAGGGGTGCTAATTGTCTCGAGCCGATTCCCAAAAGCTTTAAACCAGCTTCATTGCTCTGTTCTTGGATGGAAGCCAATTGGTTTTGGCTCAGGGCAAAAGCGAAGACTTGTTGTCCGGGGGTAGCGTTGGTGCCATCGTTGGGGATTTCGGGGACGAGATAAAAATCGACGATAGGTGGAACTTTGGATTCACCTTGCTGTTGTTCGACTTCGGCGGCAACGAGGATTGGTAGTTCATCAGCGGAGGCGGGAGGTAGATTCAACGGCAGGAGATCTAGCTCGGGTCGCGAAAGTAGGACGACGATTCCTTTGATGGAGATCTTTTGCGTCTTAAAGTGATCCGCCAGGACGGACAGTGGTTTTAATCGCTTTGTTTCGTCGCCGGTCGAATCGGTATTTTCGGTAGACTCAGCCACGAGGCTCAACGTACCGAGTTCAGAGCTTTTAATACTTCGGGAGTTTGGGGTCAGGACGAAGAAGGAAATCGATTCACGATCCCAGTGAACAATGGCGATACGGCCGCTGAAGGTTTGCGCCGAGGATTGCCGGGGAAGAAAGGAGAGTTTCTCGAAAGGGTTCATTGAACGCCGGGTTGTAAGGATTCTGCTGAAAAACCGCGATCCCAGGGGTGCCAAACTTGCACGTCGCGAACTTGTGCTGGAATTTGCCTCGCATCGATCACAACGGTACATCGAAATACCGGACTCTTTTCATCCCGGAAACCTACTGATTGTAATGAGAAAACGTCGCTTCTGGTCGTTAAAAACGGTTCGAGCTCTACGAGTTTGCGAGCGTCGACCAGTCCTTTCTCCAGAAGCCAAGCAATCGAATCAATCGATTCGTCTGGGCCACGCAGAGTAGCTTCCTGACGCGCTTGGGTGATTTTTTGGGCTAGGGCAGGGGTGATCCCTGGAACTGCTGCAAGAACGATTGCCGGGGCCGTTGTGATATCGACTCTGCCTTCGATGATTGGTTGGGGCTGAAGTGTTGTCTCGTCGAGCAGCTTCCTGATGTTTGAGCGAAACTCCGGAGTTCCGCTTGCCCAAGGACTCGATACGGAATTTCCTTGCGAATCATTGGGCGATCGTGTCGCACCACCGATGGGGTTAGTATCCAAATTAACATCGATCACTTCTAGAACAGAGGTTAATTGGTATCTAGGAGGATCTTGCCAGTTTGGAGTCCATTGATCGGCGGAAATCGAGGCTTTCGATGAATTCGTTCGAGTTGCAGGATTTTGTGCCGATTGCGAACGAGGTCTGCCGGAACCGTCGATCGGGAGGCGTGACCTTGGCGCGAGTGGACTGCGATTGGCACTCGTTGAACTGGAGTTCGGTGAGGCCGGTCCCGTGGTGGCGCGATTTCCAATTCCCGGACCGTATTGCCGCATTGCGACGATAAAGTTCGCTTGGCCTACCGGCATAGCTTGGCTCAATTCTTGGTGAAGCTTGCGCAGATCTGGTTGATTGAGGGAGATTTTAGGTCGACCGT
>CAIJIZ010000642.1 GCA_903820735.1 uncultured Pirellula sp. | reverse complement strand
GCCCAAGGGCGGCGCGCAGAAAGAAGGAAAAAGGGTAAAAGAGCCAAAGGAAAAAGGGTTACTTCTTCATCCGCCTCTTAGCCATGAGCCCACCTATACCAAACAACGTCCCGATCACCATCATGCTCGGCTCAGGCACTGCAGGTGGGCCGGATGAAGACAGACTTGCGACACGAAAACCTACGTCGTCGTTCTGGACGTTAGGGTTGCCGTTGCTGCGATACGACGGCGACAGGTTGCTGGAGCCGTAGAACCAGACGCCGCCGCGGATCCCCCGGAAAGAAGAACCGCTACTATTAGCCAGGTCGTTCGAATTCTCTTCCCATTCCCAGGCATTGCCCCCAAGGCCCATCACGCCATAAGGACTCAATCCGCCTGCTTGGTCTACGTCTGCTGGACCTGTTGGCGTCACACCGTTACCGGTAAAAACTGCAGTATTCGCCGTTGTTCCGCTTAGTACCGCCGTCGGTGCCGTGTCGCTGCCGTTGGGGTAGTCGTAGTAGGTGCTGTTAGTGGGGTTGTAATAAGCCGCCTTGTACCACTCGTTGTAGCTCGGCAACACATAGGTTGCTCGCTTGCTGCGGTAGGGATTGGTTGCCTCGTAATCAAGCGTGTCAGCGGCAGTCCACACTGCGATGTTGTCGTTGACGCCGCTGGTTGTAAAATTGTAAGCCGCAAAGCCGCCCGTGCTCGTATTGAGCCAGTTGACGAACCGCGCCGCTTCGTTCCAAGAAACACTCGTCGCGGGCTTAGCTGTGCCACGCGTGTCCTTGGTGATCTGGAGTGACTGAGAGGCGTTGAACTTCTCGATCATGTCCTCGCTGACCTCGAACTTGCCAAGTCCATACTCGTATCCCACGGCACCTGCCGGATTCGGGTTACCGGTGGTATCGGCTGCATTGCCCGCATTGCCGATCGTCACAAACTCCATCTGAAACTGGTTGGAACCAGTGCCGAAAGTAACCGTACCGGCAAAGCTCGGGGCGGCCATGGTGGCCACCGTTGCCAAGGCACCTGCTGCAACACTCAAAACACCCAAGCGCGACCAACGCCCATGAAACAAATGAAAACATCTCATCGAGAAATCTCTCCAGTCAAATAAAACAATAAAGAGCGTTCCTTGCAAGTAAATTTCCTTTCCTTAAATCGACACCTAGTTATACCCCTCCCCCCCCGCACGGCCAAAACGTCCGAATCGTCAAAACCTGTATAATCGTCAAAGTAGCTTGTTTTTTTATTCCGGAACCTCAGCAGCGAAAGGCATGTCAAGGCCCGTAATCCACCGCCATAGAGGCGGCGGGATTTATCACATGCCTAGTTCGAATCCTACCGCCTCCGCGGGCGTGGATCGTGGCCAGACCGGGACATGCAAAACCCCAGTGTTTTGACGACTTGCGCGACTCGAAAAACGACTCGATTTTCGGTGCGCGACGCGAAATACAACGCCGCAGGCGCCATGCACCGAGTTGCATGGGCGCTACAGAACTCCAAAGCAATTGGTAAGAAATGCGAAAAACCCTGGGGAAACCAGGGTTTTGCAGCACGGGCTTCAAAAAGCTAACGGAGAGGACAGGAACCGAACTTTGGGGTGTTTTCCCAATGGTTTTGGGGAGTTCGAGAGGTGTTTTTCCGTAGCAAGGTGATTGAAAACGAATAAATACGGTCGACTACAGCAAGTCCAAGAAGGGCTTGAGTCGATGGACGGATTGGATCAATCCATGTCCTTCAAATACCTCCAAGAGTTCCACGGCCGTGTAGGGTGGTCGGCGTAAACTCTCCCTTTGCCGCTTGATAACTGAGCAGACGGATACCGGTACCGTTGCAACAAGCGATGACAGAAACTCATCAGGGTGGAGAGACTCAATTCCGTAGCGGGAAAGTGCCTCGTCCGGAAAATCCTTCAGGTTGTAAGTGATGATCGCACGAGCATCGGCGTGGATTGCCGCAGCCAACACATGACGATCATCCGGATCCGGCAAATCGACTGTATCAATTAGGCCCTCGTATCCGGTCACTAGGCAATCACGCACAGCCTCATTCATGAGACGCCGAGTTCTGGCGATACTTTCTGGGTTCATCTTTGGGTTGTTCTCAAGTAGGTTGCGTACCCACT
This sequence comes from uncultured Pirellula sp., assembly GCA_903820735.1. Taxonomy (GTDB): domain Bacteria; phylum Planctomycetota; class Planctomycetia; order Pirellulales; family Pirellulaceae; genus JBKCUI01. The sequence continues at coordinate 3,093 of CAIJIZ010000642.1, read as the reverse complement.
CATCATGGATCATCTCCGTCCAGCGGGCGAAAACTAAGCCAGACTGTGCAATGCGAAGAAAGAGGTCTCGAATAGGTGCTGGGTAAAGGACATTCGCGTCGTAAATCGCAGTGATCGGGTGATCCATCAGTAGCCCAACCCGAGTTCTTGAGCCTCCTGCGCAAGCTGATCTAGGACTTCGGAGCGGGCTTGGTCATCCCTCTTCTTGAAAGCCATTAGGTCGTCGAACCGAACTCGCCGGTATTTACCAACGAGCCGAGAGGGAATCTTTCCTTCGTCAAGCAATTTGACCACATAGGGCCTCGATACATTGAGCAAATCGGCAGCCTGCTGCGTTGTCAACTCCGCATGCGTAGGAATCAATGTCACTGCATGACCTTGTGACATCTCGACCAGTAGATGAAGGAATAATCGCACCGCCGATGTGGGGACAACCACCCCCTCAGATGGATCGTCATCACCCAATCGGATTCGGACGCTCGTTTTTTTCCCTAGTTTGCGAGAGGCGAGGATCCGACTCGATTCAAGAGCCAAGCGGGCATCCGAGTCGGTCGGAGAAACGGTTTCAAAATTTTCTGGCAGAAGCGTCGACATGGGCTCATCTCCTAAAGCAACTACCCTGATTATAGTGCAAGGGAAGCTACTCGAACTAGTCGAAAAAGTCGAAACACTCGAAATTCTGGGTGTTAGAGACTTTCTGCTACAGACAGACTCTCCCATCGAAACGCTCTCGCTACGATGGGAAGACATCGATTGGGAGATGAACCGAATGAGCATTCCAGAGCCGAAGGTCGAGCATCACGAGGGTCGTGGCATTCGCAGTTGCCCGATCTTCCCCGAGATTCGACCGATCCTCGACGAAGCTTTCGAAATCTTCGGCGATAAGAGTGAATATGTGGTCGCGGCTCCACAGTATCGAGCGGCAGCCAACACGGTGATGGGTTGGAAGAACTCGAACCTACGGACCGAAATGACGCGACTGCTGCGCCGCGCTGGTGTATCGGGTTGGCCACGATTGTTCCATTCGATGCGGGCTAGCAGACAAACAGAACTGCAGCGCGAGTTCCCGCTGCACGTGGTCTGCTCCTGGCTTGGCAACTCGCCACGCATCGCTCAGCAGAGCTATCTGCTGGTCACCGAGGATGATTTTGCCAAGGCGGCAGGCGTGGCGAAGGTGATGGTGTAGGGGTGAGCGTTAGGTGGCGTGAGGAGGGGGGCCGGAGACGGGAGTCCTTATCCGATTTCGTCTTGCTTTTGGGTATTTGTCTTCGCATCTCATAGCCTTGGCCTATTCGACTAAGAAACGATCTACGTTACGGCTGTGCTTGATTAGCATACTTGGTCCAAAGATCGGCAGTAAACTCCTAGCTGTGTTATCTCGAATCCAGCACGCAACACTACCGCTCCATTGCCCGACCTTTCCAAGTCGATACGAATCCAGATTGATTGCTGCCACTCTTTTCTTTCGCAGCTCTAGAAATCGAGGAAGCAGTTGGTCTACTGGCAACTGCATTGAAAAAAGATGGCGCAAGCAGGATGCGTCTTCGATGGCCATACAGCCACCTTGACCAAGATTCGGAGTGACAGGATGTGCTGCATCGCCGATAAGAAGACAATTCCCGCGATACCAATTCCTTGATGGCCTCCGATCAATAACGTCATTTTGAATGATCGCATCCTCCGGTGTCGTTCTAAATAGCTCAGGTACAGGTTCTGCCCACGTACGGAATTCATTGCATAGCCTGTCTCGTTTATCCGACGTTCGTGTGCCTTGAGGTGCGTTGACGGTCGCCCACCAGTACACCTTACGTTCTTTCAAAGTCGTAATTCCGACCCGACGACCACGCCCCCACCATTCACCTAAATACCCAGATTCGATACACGCAGGAGCCTCGGTAATTCCTCGAAAGCACGTGTAGCCCGAGTATCTTGGTGGTGGTTCATTCCAGAGAAGCGATCGAGTTCTTGAGTGAATCCCATCTGCTCCGATCAAAACATCAGCAACGTCACTATGCCCGTTTGCGAATTCGACCTCTACTTGAGACCCTTTGTCTTGGATCGCAATCGCTTCGTAACCATACCTCGCTACGCCCAGAGGAAGACAACTAGCGAGCGATTCGACCAATCGAGCTCTGTGTATCATGCCGATAACGGGATGACTTCCCAAAGCTTCCTCGAGAGCGGAGGCGGGAAACGACACAGCAACGACACGACCTTCTTTTCCCCTAAATTCGCTTGTTCGTAAAGGTTCGATGTGCTTTCTTACAGCCTCGCCAGCACCAATCTTATCAAGCGATCGCAAAGCGTTGGACCAAAGACTTATCCCCGCTCCAACTTCAGTGAGAACTGCGGACCGTTCGTACAACGCAACTTCGCAGCCGGCTTTAAGCAACGCAATCGCGGCACTGAGTCCAGCGATTCCCGATCCAACAACGATTGCTCGTGCAGCATGAGGCACGTTGAACTCCGATTCAAAGGTGCGACCATTCAGAAGACGAACTATAGATTCTCCCCCAACGAGTGTAGGGGTAAAGATCATTCCGATGGGCGTAGGGTACAGTAACAGAATGCTCAACTCAATTCAGGGTCATGATACCGCGACAAAGCGCTGCAGTCGATTTTGTGCGGGAACGGCATCGAGATTGCCCTCAAGTGATCGGAGCAGCAGGGCAATTGAGTACTTTTCGATGGGGCAATTTCCAGATTGGGTGATAGCTTACTTCGGCCTATTCTCATCGCCCCCGCACTTCAAATCATCACTCAGTTAGTTCGAATCCTACCACCTCCAACGGGCGTGGATCAGTACCAAATCGAAACATGCAAAACCCCAGTGTTTCGACGACTCGCGCGACTCGAAAAACGACTCGATTCTCGGTGCGCGACGCGAAATACAACGCCGCAGGCGCCATGCACCGAGTTGCATGGGCGCTACAGAACTCCAAAGCAATTGGCCAGAAATGCGAAAAACCCTGGGAAAACCAGGGTTTTGCAGCAAGGGCTTCAGAAAACTAACGGAGAGGACAGGAACCGAACAACTGGGTGTTTTCCCTACGTTTTTGAGGAGTTCGAGAGGTGTACTTAGACAAGATTCCG
>CAIJIZ010000641.1 GCA_903820735.1 uncultured Pirellula sp. | reverse complement strand
ACGCGGCGGATTGAATGATTGTTCTTGGGTGGTCGCGGTGGTTTCGGAATGAAACGGCCGACCGCTTCACCACACCCTACGCCACCCATGCTACGGTCATTGCGCATACGCACGGCCTTGGAAGGCCATGCTACGGGGGTATTGCTTTGCCGTTTGTACGGAAAAAGCCGCTCGATTCAGCACCCTAAAATGCAACTCTCCATTCTCCATTCCCCTTTCTCAATTCAATTCCGCCTACCCAGCCTCTATCGCTTGGTTTAGCATTAAGCCCTGCAATCGACCTTCGCCCCCCCTTGGCTTCCTTTCCAACCCCCGTTTCTATGAGCTCCACCACAAAACCCCGCATCAGCTTCTTGGGAATGGGGCTGATGGGCTCTCGCATGGCCTGCAATCTGCTAAAGGCCGGTTATAGTGTGCAAGCTTACAATCGAACGCTTTCGCGGACAGAAGAAGTCGTCGCTGCGGGCGGAACCGCTTTTGCTACTCCGCAACAAGCTGCACAAGGAGCCGATTGCGTAATCAGTTGTGTTACCGACGGACCCGATGTCTTATCGGTCTTGTTCGGCGAAAACCCTGCGGCAAGCTCCGCGAAACAAGGCGCACTGTTCATCGACATGAGCACCATCGCACCCGATGTATCGAAGTCGATCGGAGAGAAGCTCCAGTCCATGGGTCATCGGTTTATCGAAGCACCGGTGACTGGTGGGACGATCGGTGCTCAAAACGCAACCTTGAGCATCCTCGTCGGTGGTGAAAAACGAGACTACGACGATGCCTTGCCGATTCTCCAAGCGATGGGAAAGAACATCACCCATTGTGGACCTTGGGGTGCCGGCCAAGGCGTGAAGCTATGCAACCAAATCATGGGGGCAATGAACCTGCTGGGGGTCTGCGAAGCGATGTCACTCGCAAAGGGACTTGATATCGACCCAGCGATCTTGGTCCAAGCCCTTCAGGGAGGAGCCGCGACAAGCTGGGCTCTGCAGAACCTGGGCCCGAAAATATGTAAATCCGACTGGTCACCTGGATTCATGGTCGATACCCAACAAAAAGACATGCGGCTGGTTGCACAAGCAGCGGAGAGCGCTCAAGTATCGTTGCCGGGGGCCGCATTGGTAACGCAACTGTGGCGGAGTGCTCAAGTCTATGGCGATGGTGCCGAAGGTATCCACGCACTGGCTAAAGTCCTCGACCGACTGAGCAATCAAGCAACGCAATAACCCACTGCTAACTTATATCGCTGACTCGAACAACTCATTAATATCGCTAACCCATAGACTTCCTAATGTCCAAAGCAACCGATTCATCCGACTCCGCATCTGCATCACCGAATTTCAACGGCCTTCGCGTCAGCGCCTTCGAAAGCCGACGGCGGGACGAATTCGCGAGGCTGATCGAGCGTTTTGGTGGAAGCCCGACCGTCAGCGCATCGATGCGAGAGATTCCTATCGATAAGAACAAAGAAGTAATCGATTTCGCTTATCGCATTCTCACGGGTGAAATCGGCTTGGTTGTTTTTCTTACCGGTGTGGGTTTCAAGCACTTTTTAACAAGCGTTGAGAAGCATGTAGACAAGCAGCGTTTGCTCGATGCTTTATCAGACATCACCACGATTGCTCGCGGTCCGAAACCAGTCGCTGCGATGCGAGAGGTAGGATTGCAACCGACATTCCGAGCGCCAGAACCGAACACGTGGCGGGAAGTCTTACAGTTGATCGATCAGAGCATCCCGGTCTCCAACGTCACCGTGGGATTGCAAGAGTACGGAGTTACCAATCACTCGCTCGTCGCGGGGCTTGAAGCTCGAGGGGCGAATGTGGTTTGTGTGAAAGTCTACCAATGGGAATTTCCAGAAGACACCGAACCGCTACGACAAAACATCGCTTCGATTTGCAGAGGGGAGCAAGATGTACTGTTGCTTACCAGTGCGCACCAAGCGGTCAACGCCATCCGAATGGCGCAGCAGATGGAGTGTGAAGAGGCGTTTAGAAAAGCGCTCGATCGCATGGTGGTCGCTTCTATTGGCCCGACCACCTCGGAAATGCTGCAGCATCTTCAATTCCCCATTGATGTCGAAGCGAGCCCGAACAAGATGGGGCATTTGGTCCAAGCCGCTGCGGAGAAGTCGCACAGAATTCTCAAAGCAAAACGATTCGTATCGCATGCAACGCTCAGCGATCCTTCGCCGACCCCTGCGTCCCAGCCGGCGAATCAAATTTCACCGAAGCTTGCTGCGGCACTTGCTGAATCTCCTTTTCTCAAAGCTTGTTATCGGCAACCATCCGATGTAACCCCGATATGGTTGATGCGACAAGCGGGTCGCTACATGGCCGAATATCGCGCGGTGCGGGAGAAAGTATCGTTTCTGGAGCTGTGCAAGAATCCGCAAATGTGTGCGGAAGTCATGGTTACCGCTGTCGAGAAGCTCGGTGTAGATGCCGCGATCATCTTTTCCGACTTGCTCCCGATTCTCGAACCCATGGGCTTCGAACTTGAGTTCACCCAAGGGGACGGGCCTGTGATTCACAATCCGTTGCGACAAGCCAAAGAGATCGATCGCGTCAAAGCGATTGAACGGATCGATGCATTGCAGTTCGTTCCAGATACGGTTCGAGCCACGCGTGCTGCGTTGCCTGAACGTATTCCGGTGATCGGCTTCTCCGGCTCACCCTTTACTCTGGCGAGTTACATGATCGAAGGGGGATCGTCCCGAAACTACATCCATACCAAGACGCTCATGTTCAACGACCCACAAGCTTGGGATGTTCTGATGAGCAAGTTGGTTGATTCGATTGCGTTGTACCTCAATGAGCAGATCGTCGCTGGCGCTCAAGTTGTCCAGTTGTTCGATTCGTGGGCCGGTTGCCTTTCACCGAACGACTATCGTATCCACATCCTTCCCCATATGCATCGGTTGCTCGAATCCATCATCCCTCATGTCCCTGTGATAAACTTCGCCACCGGCAATCCAATGTTAGTCTCGTCGCTGCGCGGTGATTCGAGAACCGTGGTGGGACTCGATTGGCGAGTCCCGTTGGATGTTGGCTGGGATATGGCAGGTGCCGACCGAGCGGTACAAGGCAATTTAGATCCGACCGTTTTATTCTCGGATCTCGCGACCATCAAACAGCATGCGCAGTATGTGCTTTCCCAAGCGAACGGCAGGCCGGGGCACATCTTCAACGTAGGGCATGGAATTTTGCCGGGGACTCCGGTCGATCATGTCATCGCGTT
>CAIJIZ010000640.1 GCA_903820735.1 uncultured Pirellula sp. | reverse complement strand
CCGCAGTCCGAGCAGTCGTAGCTGTGCGATCCATAGGATCCATCTCGGCAGGAGAGCAGATTCTCCAGCACCCGTCGCTTGTACCATGCGATCGACCGATCGGCCTGAAACGCCCTGGCGTAGCGTCTCAATACGCCGGTGACCGTCAACGTCGAATCGTTGCTTATCCCTCGTGGCATCAAGTCCGCCAGCGAGATCCCCTGCATGTAAAACGCTTCAACCCCTACTGGCTTGCTCCCTACTGGCTTGCTCTGTGAGCATCGTGGGGAAACCGCAGGTGCAAGGTCAGAGGCTCGAGGCTGTAGTGAAGAGACAAGCATAGGCGGATCCTGATCGGAAGTTGGCGACCTTGCATCACCGAGTGAATCCGCGTCGTCATACATCTTGCTTGCTGCCTCTACGATTCGCTCCTCGAATCGAGAATTTTGAAAAACTTTTCGGCACGCCCCTTGTGTAAGTACCCAAGCCGCCGCATTCCTGGAGGCGTCGCACAAATCAACTTTCAAATGTGTTCGGAAATTCAGCCTCCAGGAATAGCGCGGCGCCCGAACTTGAGAAGACCTCCATCCCACAATCGATCGATATTCCCCATGCTCCAGATCCCCACCCCAGTCGCGTCATCTCCGAGAGAAACCGCACCGAAGTATCCGCTCCAGAGGGCCATGGAACACGATCCGCTGGGCACTGTGATCGCCTATTACGCATCCTGCTTGGAACAGCATCCCAAAGCCCTCGCTGCGGTCGAACGGTTGCTGGGGATGTCGCACGAGCAAGCCCGCGCCGCATCGGTCGGGTTCAGCGATCGATCGCTCGGGAACCAACTCCCGAGTCGACGCATCGTCGCCGGGGTGCGAATCCGTACCCAATTGGAAGAACTGGGCCTCTACAAGGGCAATGGTCGCGAGACTCTGCGCGGTTGTTTAACCATCCCCATCCGCGACCATGCCGGTCGATGCACCGGGATCCGTGCTGTCCGCATCGATGCAGACAGCACGGAGAGCGACGCTTTGGTGCTCGAGTTTCCACGCAGCGCCGAGCCGGGTAATGAAAATCATGAGATACGCTCAAGCGATGCTGCCAACGCGGTTGCTTCGGACGTAGCGCAGGCTACTGCGGTGGATGCGACGCTTGCCCAGGCAACCGTCGCATCCACAGTCCCCGCACCCGACTACGAGCTTCATCTTGCACCCGATCATGTGCTTGTTCGGCGTGGGGATCGCGACTACAAGATCCGAGGGCTCGACAAGAACATGTCGTCGCTGACCTTGCGCGTCAACATCCAAGCCGCCCGGCGCGACATGCTGCATCTTGATTCGATCGACCTGATGCGATCGGCCGCCAGAGCGGCCTTCATCAAGGCCACGGCCCTGGAACTCCACTGCCAAGAAGAGACCATCAAGAAGGATCTCGGGCTGGTCCTGCTCCATCTAGACGACCTTCGCAATCGCCAGATCGAGGCGGCCAAGGCCACGCGGGCACCTCTTCCACAGATGCCCCCGGACGAGGCACGCGATGCGTTGGACTTGCTCCGAGATCCGAACCTCATCGGGCGCATCGTCAGGGATCTCGAACACTGCGGCATGGTGGGCGAAGCGTTCAATAAACTCGCTGCTTATCTTGCCATCGTCTCTCGCAAGCTGGCCAGCCCCTTGGCGATCCTGGTCCAGTCATCGAGTTCCGCAGGCAAGTCGACCCTCATGGATACCATCCTGGCCATGGCCCCTCCCGAGGATGTCATCCAACTGAGCAACCTGACCAGCCAAGCCCTCTACTACCTGCCGCCCGATGCACTGCGCCACAAGACCTTGGCCATCTGCGAGGATCAGGGACTCGCCGAGGCCGCCTATGCATTGAAGCTCCTGCAAAGCGATGG
>CAIJIZ010000639.1 GCA_903820735.1 uncultured Pirellula sp. | reverse complement strand
TGCAGCCAGGGCAGAGTGCCCAAGCGGCGCAGTTCGGCTTGACGACGGACAAGCCGATGAGCATAGACGATCGGCGCGGGCATCAACTCTGGAGTCTCGTCGCAGGCGTAGCCGAACATCAGGCCCTGGTCACCTGCGCCAATCACTCCATCGGCCCGATCCACACCGCGATTGATGTCGGCCGACTGTCCGTTGAACCGTACCTGTACCTCGCAGCGTTCGGGGTCGATGCCGGTGGCGCTGTCATGGTAGCCTGCATCGCGCAGCACGCCGGCAACAATCGGCACAGCGCTTTCGCGCACTTGCCGAAACACATTGGGATCGCGAGTCTTGAACTCGCCGGCTACTACGACGCACTGGTCTGCCAGAAGGGTTTCGCAGGCCACACGAGCGGTGGGTTCCAGGCGAAGGAACTCGTCTAGCACCGCATCAGAGATACGGTCGGCGAGTTTGTCGGGATGGCCTTCGGAGACGGACTCCGAAGAGAACAGGCCGTTTCTTACGGACATGCTTCAACTCCTCTTTAGCCGCGTTCGACGAAATGTCGGGGGCGGCAATCCGGATCAAATCCCCCCGGTCCTTCGCCTTTACGGCGGGTGGACCAACCCGTGGACACTTATCAGAGCAGAATCATGCGTGGAAAAGCATCGACACGGCTCCGTCTTCGGACAGATTCTATACCTACATTCTCGTCACCTCTACGCCCATCGCGATAACCGGACGACGAAATGGAGCATTTTGTGAATTTTTTTGCCACAACATGCGTTAGCACAACCACTCTCGGGTCTGGGCCATAATTCATCACCTCTCGGCCAAGCTACTGTTTTGGCCCAGCGTAAGTAACGTTAACGGTTGTTAGGTTTAGCTTAGTGATTGAACGAACAGACAACGGTTGGGTGTCTTGGTGGCTCTGCCCCCAACTCCCCGGGATTTATCGCATTGTGGCCAAAGGCAAGTGGCAGTCTCCGTGTGCCCGATGGCGACCCCTTGCCTAGAGTTTTAGTCATCTACGGTAGTCAGGGTTAAGACGACCGTCAGTTGTTTAGCTGAGATACCGCCGAGCGCGATTGGATACTTCTTCCGCCAACTCGAACCTCCGCCCGGTAGGTAAACAATAGGGCCAAGCTCGGCTACGAACCTACCCAGGCCACAACCGGTGGCCATCCTCTTGCGGAGTTTTTCACGACGACCAACTGCGCTGTTACTGCGCGCACACCTCACGAGCAGCAACTCGTCGATGTTGCATCAATCCTGGCTGCCGGCATCCTGCGGCTCCGGGAGCGAGACTCGCTACCTGAGAGCAAGCCAGCTGGAAATCCTGCCAAATCCGCTGCGGATCGCCTTGAGCTTTCGTGCGAAAACGTGCTCACTGTCGTCCACGGCGGTTAACTCGCCGCGAGTCCGATTACCCCAAATTCTCTGGAAAAAAACATGCAACTGAATGTCGGAAAAGAGATCGCCGCGATGAAGCAAATGGCCGTGGGCCAGTTGCGGGATCGCTCCGCAGAAGTGTTTGGCGAGACGCTTTGCGGCTAGCGAGTAGATCTTAGAGAGTTGAAAGTAGAGGAACTTAGAAACCCACCATCTCAACTCACCGTTCACAAATGAGCGACGTCCGAAACTAAAGTTGCGATTGGACCAAACTTGGGTTGGAGCTCGGGGAATATCTCTGAGAGAGCGCTAGCACGGGCAACTGCAATGGCTACTTGTTCTTCAATCTCAGACGCCGAGGTGATCGATGAACCGATCGAAATCGACGGCCATCAGCGCCCTACCGGAGATGACAGACCATTACTTGAGGTGTCGGCATCGCCGCTTTGTTGCATCGTTCTGTTTGTCGTTTTAGGCTGCCAGATAGGTCTTCCAGACGCTCGCGCACGGCGATCTGCATCCGCGGCGATTGCGGCTATGTCACCACCGAATCGGTCTGATATTTCGCGTCGTATGCGGTGAATTTCTTCAATGGGCGTTTCAGCCGTCGATTTCTGAATCATTTCCAAGCAACTCCTCTGGTGTGCAAATCACAGGAATGGGAAGCCCAGCTTCAGTGAGCAAATGATGGATTCGGGGCAGGATCTTTGCATTAGCGATGTGCTTGCAGTTCCATGTCATAAGTATTGTATTCGATGATGGGCCACCGTGGCGATATGCAATGCGTCTACTTGAGCTCTGGGAGGCAGAATCGCCCGAGTCATGATCTCATTGGCAATTTGCGTGATCTGCGGCGCATTTGGAAGCAGTGGAATCCCAGCCAGCACCTGCATGCGTTCAGCGGCCAAGACAGGATCTCCACAGGAGGCCTCATCGAGCACGTATTGCGACACGACAAGTTCGTAGTTGGTTCGCTCGGTTTCCCACCATTTGCTTGTCAGTAACTGGCGAGCCGCCATCACAACCTGAGAACTCGGGCGTTGCCGAAGATAGCTAACGATAGATGTTTCAAGGTAAACGGTGTCCATTGAATCAGTCTAGCAGATCGGCGAAAGAATCCATGTCAGTGCGTCAAAAATCTCACCCGCAAATCCCAGGAAACCCATGGCATGATGCCGTTACTTTCTCGATGCTTAATACCGAAAGGACACTTTGCTTATATTCCACTCCCAGTAGACGACGCGTTTTGCGATCGCGCCACGTCAACCCACCGGTCACCATTGAACATGCCAAAAACTGACACGCTGCTGGTTAACAAATCTGTTCCGATCGACAGATCGACAAGAGGGACGGCCACTGTACTGTATTGACGGGCAAAAACCGATAAGCCCGTTTTTCCAGCGATTTTCGCATTCCAAAGCGCGAGAGTCTTGAGTTTGTTCGAGGAGAGTTTCGCTCGGGGAGCTAAGAATTTCGGCTCAAAAAGAGCCTGTTAACCTGTTAACACAGAAAGCCGAAAGCGAATGCTCTCGGCTTTCTGCATTAAAGCCCTGAATTTCCAAGGGTTTGCGACGATCCTGACCCCAAAGCGCGAGTTTTAGTTTCGAGGAATTTGCTCTCGGGGTCCCGGAGCCAACCATGAGGGTTGGCCTCGCACCCCGGAAACAACCCTTTCGAACTCTCTGACTCTCTGGTTAATAAGCGTTATTACTTAACAACCCGGTTGCTCTCGCACCCCGATAAAAAGTTGCGAAATGGCGACCGGGGAGTGAACGCTAACTTGCCAAGCATTGGACAGCAGAGTTACCTGCTGGTCACCGAAGATGATTTCGCCAAGGCCGCACGCGTAGTGAAGGTGAAGGTGGAGGGGTAAGTCCCTTGAAAGTTCGGGGATGGTCAGCACGACTTGCCGATGAGCGACCGGAGAGCACACTTCTTCGGCACCGTGAAGCGAGGGGGCAGGTGCCAAGCTGCTTGCAGGATAAGGTGACGAACATCTATTACGCGCTTTAGCAACGAGTACTTTTTGCTTTTTTCTACCAGAGAGCTGTTGTCCTCAAAGAACGAAGATCATATACTCCCGCTTGATCTGCGGAATTGTCAATGACAGGTTCAGCGGACGATGAAAACTTAATTATGTATCACGAGCGGCGTGTAGGGTTTGGCCCGATGACACGCCCGGCAACCTGGTTTAGCCGCCAAGGTGCCAATGCCAAATGATGCGGCCCTAAATAAGGGCAATGAACGGCTGGAATGCCCCTCCACCGCGAGGGGTTTCTGCTGCGCTTCGTCAGGCTCCTCTCGCCGCTCGGCAACTCAAAGGAGGCTTGTTCGTTATGCGAAGTTCGATCTATCCATGTGGCACACGCGTCGACGCACGCAACCCTGTCGATTACTCGTACCTGAAATGGACTGACGTTTTCGCTAGATCAACAACATACGCGCTGACTTACAACGTCAGCGACATGCGTTATTGGCTCGACATGGTGGGCTTAGTGGAGACGACCCGCAAGCTGGTCGCCACGAGGTTTTAATGAGCAAGTTCAAAGCGGCGTTTATGACCTGTGTTGACTGGTCAACTGGCGATCGTCAGCCTGCGAAATGGCGCATTCATTTCAGCGATCGCGAAGGGTTTTCGTGGGGCTGCCACGATTTCAGCCGAGACTTAGGGTTCATGTCGAAGAGGGATTGCGAAATCGCGATCGCCAACCTTGAGAAGCACGGCATCGTAGACGATGAAGGAATTGAGCCATTGACGGACGATGAATTGATGAAGATTTGCTGCGAGCATTTAAGGTGGTGACAAGAATGCTCACGCGAAACCTGATTGCCATAATGATGGTGTTTAGCGAAACTTTACGACAGCCTTTAGGCCACATGGATTCCAACTATGAATACTCCGGTTAGCGTTATTCACATTCCACACGCGTCAACCGTCGTACCGGCCGCGGCGCGGTCGTCGATTACTCTTTCGGATGAGGAGTTGCAGCAGGAGCTGTTGACGATGACTGATCACTTCACCGACGAGCTATTCCGAGTGTCGGAAAATCTGGCTAAAGCGGTGACGTTTCCCGTCAGTCGCCTTGTGGTGGATCCTGAACGATTCGTTAACGACCGAGATGAGCCAATGGCGGCAAAAGGGATGGGGGTCATCTACACGCTAACATCGAGCGGGCAGCCATTGCGAAAAGCTCCTTCAATGCAGGAACGCGATGAGCTACTTTCTACGTACTACTTCCCGCATCACCTGCGATTAGCCCAAGAAGTTGACGCAGCCCTCGCGATGCACGACCTATGTCTCATCGTCGACGCGCACAGTTTCCCCGCAAGGCCGCTACCGTATGAGTTATATCAGGATCTTGACCGCTGCGACATCTGTGTCGGTACGGACCCGTTTCACACGCCGATATGGTTAGCAGACCTCGCGATTCATGAATTTCGAAACCGCGGCTACCGTGTCGAAGTCAATCGGCCGTTCGGCGGATCACTCGTTCCGGAAAAGCACTACAGACAAGACAAACGCGTTCTATCGATCATGATTGAAGTCAATCGTGGGCTATACATGGATGAAGTTTCCGGCGAACGACTAGCTACATTTGATGCGGTGTCGGCAAACCTCCAGCAGGTCTTGTTGGCACTGATTGCTGCAATGTCCTCGCGACAAGCGGCTCAAGGCATGGAGCCATAAACCTGTGTTTATCGAAGGCAAAGCCTCGTAGGAATATGGAATAAAAGATGCGTCTTTCATTCCTAAAAGTATCGCTTCGGCATCTATCAATGAAGGAATATCAATGAAAGAACGAGAAACAGTCCTTGAATTTGAAGAAGAATACCTGCACTCAACGCCCTTTTCTTTTGCTGAGATTCCTGATCGATGGCAGGAAGGAGACTACATCGCGAATCTGGACGGGGGCGAGATACTAAATGCTCTGAACGAAGCTGCTGATTACGTAGAGGAGGAAGTCTTTGAGGATGGGCCGCCAGGAATGAGTGGAACGTATTATAAATTTTACGCCGAAGATGTTGAATCTTTCCGAGTAGAACTCACCAAACACCTCCTTCTGTTGCTCGAAAAAACGTATGTAAAGAATGCCAGGAAAGAAAGGAAGGGTAAGGCTAAAAAAAACCAATGAAAAACAAAAAGCCAAGTCGAAATCCAATTACCCGAAAGAATTTAGGAGCGGAATGATGAGCACCGGTAGCCGCACCATAGATTCAGGGCAAGACCTTGTCCACCACAACATGCTCTTCGAACATGCCGCCATCGCTGAAGTGCTGACGGAGATGGACGGGGAGTTGGCGGTGCTGGAGCAGCGGCGTGAGATGACGCGCGCACTCAAACAGGAAATTCTCACCGGAAGGACACGATTTGTATGAGCTTCGATTTGGTCAAAGCCGGCGAGGATATGGCGTTTTGGGATCGCCTGATTCGGAAGTATGGCAAGAAGATCCGGGAATGTGGTTGGCACGGTCCACTGGAACCAGAACAACTGGAAACTGACATGAATTACGATGCTCTGGATAACGCACTGAATGAGGCACTATACGAAGATGGAACAGAGGAGAGTTTCACCGAATCCGACGGCGGAGGGATTCCAGGCTCCGCTGATTACGCCTCGATCACCGAACTTTTGGGCAAGTTCTTTGTGACGGGATCATACGTCTGTGGCGGCCCGTATGACACCTACGAGGAAGCCGCAGACGAGGCAGGACTGGGCTATGGGGAATGGGATTATGACGGAGAAGATGAGGATGAAGGTGAAGATGAGGAGCAGGCAGAGTATGAGGATGATGTTTTAAGACCAGTTCTAGCGGAACCGCCTGGGACGATCACCAACAGTATCGGGATGAAGCTGGTCCCGATTCCAGCAGGGACGTTTTTGATGGGGTCACCAAAGAAAGAAAAAGACCGCAGCGACGATGAAGTCAAGCACAAGGTGACACTTACCAAGGACTTTTATCTTGGGATGACGCAGGTGACCCAGGCCCAGTACGAGAGGGTCATAGATAAAAACCCTAGCCATTTTCAGAGTGACGAAGTTTCCGGCCGAGACAGTTCCGAGTTCCCTGTGGAGCAGATTTCATGGGACGACGCTGTGGAATTCTGTAAGAAGCTTTCGGACTTGCCGGAGGAAAAGGCAGCAGGTCGGGTCTATCGTTTACCGAGGGAAGCAGAATGGGAATATGCCTGTCGAGCAGGAAGTACGACAGCATTTAGTTTTCATATCGACGGAGAGTTGCTCTGTGATTATGCCTGGTACGAAGACAACAGTGGCGAGCGTCCGCATCCGGTGGCGCTAAAGAAGCCGAACGCCTGGGGACTGTACGACATGTGCGGGAACGTTTGGGAATGGTGCAGCGACTGGTACGGTGAATATTCCAAGAGTGCCGTCAGCGATCCCACGGGCCCAAAAGAGGGCTCGTCCCGCGTGACTCGTGGCGGTAGTTGGATATCA
Source organism: uncultured Pirellula sp. (assembly GCA_903820735.1). Classification (GTDB taxonomy): domain Bacteria; phylum Planctomycetota; class Planctomycetia; order Pirellulales; family Pirellulaceae; genus JBKCUI01. The sequence goes on along the minus strand of CAIJIZ010000639.1, from coordinate 1,971 downwards.
GACGCCGCGAGTTGCGGGTCGGCGCGCCGGAGCTGGTACCTCCCGTCGGATCGCGATGACCAATCCGGCTTGCGCGTTGCCCTGAGTTACCCGTCCGAAATTCACAAGTAGGCTAAGCCGGGACAATTCCAGAAGAGTTGAGCCGGTAGTCGTAGGCACGGAGGGCGGTGGCGGAGGCTCGACCGTAGTTGCCGTTGACCACGGGTTGGAGTCTTTGAGACATCGAGTACTTCGATCGACCGCTCAATCTGGTTGTCTCGCTGATCCATAGGTTATTGCCCATTTGACTAGATGTGCCACAAACCTGATTTAAGCTAAACTCAAATGGCTATCAGGCTCAAACGTGGACGCGAGGGCTGAAAGGACCGATCTCCGTCAAGCCGCGACGGGCATCGCAATAGCTTACCGAGAGAACGTCCTGGCTGACGAAATAGATGGCATCCTGGCGGTAGCGGAGGCCGATCTCGCAAGCGGTGTCGAATGAAAGAGCGACAGCCCACCCAGGTTCCGCATGACCCGTGGAAGGCGAATAGCCGGTGATCCGTCTGACAAGCTGTGAATGCTGACACAACTCGGCATGCAAGGCACGATCGGCGGCCTCGTTTTCCGCATCGCTCCACTTTTCCCCTGTGGTTGCATAGCCCGTGATGATGGCGAACTCCTGAGGCCACTCGTCCACATGCTCGGCTAGGCGAAAATGGGTTTCCAAGTAGGCTTCGTGCATTCCCGCAGGCAAGTTGACTGATGACATGCTTACTCCTTAAAACAACGAGTCAATAAGACGGAGACCGTAGGATATAGTGACAGAAGAATCTCAAGGGGCTGTTCGGTTGTTTACTTCTGTTCCCTGCCAGCGAGATCACCAACGGATCCCAGTCTCGCAAGGAGACCAGGACACGCTAATAGGAATATGAAAACAAGGGCAGCGCGAGGAAACTCGGATTGACGATCCAATAGGTTGCGGATCATGCGAGATTTCCTCGTGAGGATCATGCGATCGGTCGAGTTAGTTCCCAAGGCAGATCGAGGTCATCCCGCCCGAAGTGCCCGTAAGCCGCCGTCGGGTAGTAGATCGGTCGCAACAGATCAAGTTGCCGGATGATCCCGGCCGGGGTGAGGTCGAACTCCTCCCGCAACGCTCGAGCGATTTCGGCGTTGCGGTCAGCGCTGGCGCCCTCGGCATCGACGAGAAAGCTTACCGGTTCGGCCACGCCAATCGCATAGGCAAGCTGCACTAGGCACCGAGGTGCCCAGCCCCTAGCCACGACCTGCTTGGCTAGGTATCGCGCCATGTACGCGGCCGATCTGTCCACCTTGGACGGGTCTTTACCCGAGAAGGCACCGCCGCCGTGGGGCGCTGCGCCACCGTAGGTGTCCACGATGATCTTGCGTCCTGTCAGCCCGGTATCGCCCTTGGGGCCGCCGGTGACGAAGCGGCCGGTGGGATTGATCAGCTCGCGATAGCCACTGGCACGCAGCTCATGCGGTATAACGGCGTCGATGACCTCACGCCGCACCGCAGCGCGGAGAGTGTCGGTGTCAACGTCTTCGGCGTGCTGGGTGGAAAGCACTACGGCCTCGATCGCCACCGGCCGTCCTTCTTCATAGCGGAAGCTCACCTGCGACTTGGCGTCGGGCTGCAGCCAGGGCAGAGTGCCCAAGCGGCGCAGTTCGGCTTGACGACGGACAAGCCGATGAGCATAGACGATCGGCGCGGGCATCAACTCTGGAGTCTCGTCGCAGGCGTAGCCGAACATGAGGCCCTGGTCACCTGCGCCAATCACTCCATCGGCCCGATCCACACCGCGATTGATGTCGGCCGACTGTCCGTTGAACCGTACCTGTACCTCGCAGCGTTCGGGGTCGATGCCTGTGGCGCTGTCATGGTAGCCTGCATCGCGCAGCACGCCGGCAACAATCGGCACAGCGCTTTCGCGCACTTGCCGAAACACATTGGGATCGCGAGTCTTG
>CAIJIZ010000638.1 GCA_903820735.1 uncultured Pirellula sp. | reverse complement strand
CACGTGTCGCATCGCAAGTTTCTCTCGGAACGAGGCACTCGAAGAAGCGATCACCGCCTCGGTTACTGCCAAGCCAACGTACTCGGAAAATCCACCGAGTTGGATGTCGGTCGGCTAATCCCCTGGACGCTACTTTCTCTTAGAGGTTTTAGAACATGCACAGTTTTGTAGATAACTCTCGACGGACCTGGGAAGTCGCGATCAATGTTACGGCCGTCAAGCGGATCCGTGGCCTGCTCGAGATCGATCTCTACGCACTGGTGGACGACGGATTCAAGTCGCTCTCAAAACTCGTCTCCGATCCGGTCACGCTGGCCGACGTGCTGTACTGCTTGTGCAAAGACCAAGCAGACAAGCAATCGATCACCGACGAGGATTTCGGCAGAGCACTCTCGGGGGATGTGATCACCCAGGCGGCCGATGCATTCGTTGAGGAACTCATCGATTTTTTCCCAGATGCCCGCGCCAGGGCGAGCCTTCGCAAGGCGATCGAAGCGGGCAAAGCGGTTCGGGACAAAGTGATAAGTCACGCGGAGAAGATCCTCGACTCGATCAATCCCGAAACCGAAGCGCAGAAGTGGATCAACTCGTCTGGCACTTGGCCGGAGTCCTCGGCATCGACCCAGGACCATTCAGCCTCCGAGAGCTAATCGCCATGGGGGAAGCGCGCAGCCAAGTCCTCTGGAGTCACACCTCCAGCGTTCTGGCGATGCTTGCCAACATCCATCGCGATGCCAAACGCTCGAAAGTCTACCACCCTGCGGATTTCAATCCGCATGCCAAGAAACGAATCCAGCCTCGCACGGTGGTTGGGATCGAAGCCCTAAAGCATATCTTCATCGATCGCCAAAGTGAGTTGCAATAGCCATGGCATCCAGTTCGAGCATCAAAGCAGGTGCAGCCTACATCGAGCTCTACACCAAAGACTCGCGTCTGGTGAAGGGGCTAAACGATGCAGCCAAAAGGCTCGATGCCTTTGGCAAAAGTCTCCAAGGGATCGGCACGAAGATGGCCATGCTCGGTGCGGGGATCGTCACCCCATTGGCCGGCGCTGCCAAGGTGTTTGCCGACATGGGGAGCGATATGGTCGACATGAGCCAACGCACCGGCGTGTCTGTGGAAGCATTGTCGGAACTGGGGTTTGCTGCCGAGCAATCGGGTGCCGACCTGGGGACGCTTGAAGGATCCCTCAAGAAGATGCAGAAAATGCTCTTCGAAGCGGCATCCGGTTCGCAAGCGGCACAGGAAACCCTCGCATCGCTGGGCCTCAGCGTGGCGCAACTTTCCAAGCTATCGCCTGACGAACAGCTTAAAGCGATCGCCGATCGGATGTCGCAAATCACCGATCCGACATTGAAAACCGCCACCGCGATGGCGATCTTTGGCAAGTCAGGCACACAGCTTCTGCCAATGTTATCGAGCGGTGCGCAAGGAATCGAGGAGCTGCAGCAACAAGCCCGCGATCTGGGGCTGACCATGGCAACCGACGATGCCCAAGCCGCAGAAGCCTTTGGGGACCGTATCGATGTGTTGTGGAAAGTTCTCAAAAAGGCCGTCTTTACGATAGGATCAGCCTTGGAGCCGGTTCTCTCAGCCATGATCGATTCGACCGTTCGAATCGTCGTGGCGACCAGCGATTGGATCAAAAACAACCAAGACCTGATCGTCACTGTCTTCAAAGTCGGAATGGCGATCGCAGCCGGTGGTGCGGCCATCGTTGCGCTGGGGGCCGCAGCAACCGGACTTGGGACAGTATTTAGCGCAGCTGCTGCAGTGATCGTCGGCATTGGCCAAGGGATCGCAATACTAGGCACCGCGATCGCAGCACTGCTCTCTCCGATTGGTCTTACCATCGCAGGCCTTGCTGCTCTGGTCGGTTACCTCGTCTACACCAGCGGTGCGGGTACGCAGGCGATGCAGTGGCTGGGGGAGCGATTCAACGAACTCAAAGATACGGCACTGGCAGCCTGGAAAGGAATTGGCGATGCACTTGCCGCCGGTGACATCGCACTTGCAGGCAAAATCCTGTGGCTCACACTGAAGATGGAATGGCAGCGAGGAGTCGCATTCTTGCAGTCCAAATGGCTGGACTTCAAAGGATTCTTCATCGGTATCTTCCAAAGTGCGGTCTACAGCGTCGCTGGGCTAATGACCGACGCGTGGGCAGGTCTGCAAACCGGATGGCTTGAAACCACCCACTTCATCGCCGATAGCTGGACGATCCTCATCAGCCTGCTGCAAAAGGGATGGAATCGATTCAGTGGATTCTTTCAAAAGGTATGGGCCCGCATCCAAGGT
>CAIJIZ010000637.1 GCA_903820735.1 uncultured Pirellula sp. | reverse complement strand
CCTTGCCCTTTTTCAGTCGGCATGGATTGCGCTTCGCTTTCGGTGGAGTCTTTTCGAGTACGAGCAAGGGGACTTTCTCACTGAGCACGGAGACGAGCACGAGCACGGGGGTGGGGGTGGGGGTGGGGGCGGGACCTGAATTGCGATCCTACATGGCCACTATTTTTCCTGAATAGCCAACTTTTTGATACACTGGAGGGTTGGAGACAAAGGATGATTGAAATCAAGTTTACCGGCGACGAACTTTGGAACAGGATTGAACGAGCCGTGGAAAAAGTAAAAGACCGCTTGCGGAGAGTGACTCGCGCGCTAAACGCGGCGCATATTCCTTATGCAGTCATCGGAGGCAATGCTGTCCAGCACTGGGTAGCACAAGTCGACGAGTCGGTCGTTCGAAATACCCAAGACGTGGACATCATTCTCAATGAACATGACTTGGACCAAGCAATTGTAGTGCTTGAAAAAGAAGGTTTTCTCTTTCGGCGTTCAGCCGGGATATCGATGTTTCTCGACGGCCCTGACGCCAAGGCTCGCGATGCGGTTCATGTTCTCTTCGCTGGCAAAAAAGTCCGTGAAGAGTATCTGACGGCTGTCCCGCAAGTGGATGAGTACGAGATGATGGCCGATGCACGTACTCTGCCACTACTGCGTTTGGTCGAGATGAAACTCACATCGTTTAGAAGAAAAGACCAAGTGCACTTGCTTGATATGATTTCAATTGGACTCATCGATGCTACTTGGATCGATCGATTAACTCCATCGCTTCGGATTCGACTTCAAGAACTACTCGACGATCCCGAAGGCTGATCCCGAAGGCTGAGTCCTTCCCAACCCGCAATTGCACCCTCTACAACGTCTTCAAATACTCCAACAAATCGGACTTCTCCTGCTCGTTCAATGCTGATGGATAATCATGCCCTTGGGCTGATTTCCCAGGAACTTGGGTGTCGAAGTACCACCGCTTCTGAGCTTTCGAAAGCTTACTGGGCACCGCGTCGAGTGTCTCGACAACCAAGCCGATGTGTTCTTCGTCCAACGCCATCGCCACCCTTCTCCAAACGCTAGGCCGCTGATCGGGATGAAGCAGATGCCAGAGGGTCGGAACGCTACCGTTGTGTAGGTAGGGAGCAGAAGCCCAGATGCCATCAAGCGGTGGAGCGACATAACCCGTTGCATCGGATAGTGTGTTCTGTTTGCCGTAGTCAGCGAACCAACTATCGCCGTAGGCTTGCCGATGCTGCGGGGTCAACGCATCGAAACGAATACGATCGGTTCCTATGTCATCGATCTCTACCATGCGCTCCGGGTATTCCAACTTGTTTCCGTCATAGGTGCCATGACACTGAGCGCAGTTCTGAAGGTAAACATTTCGACCTCGCTCCGCTTTCGCTTGTTCGATTGCCAAAGGGTACTTCGGTGGACGCAATTCTTCTAGGAACTGATAAACGTCTTGGAAGTCCGATTCCCATTGCCGAAATTTCTCAGGACCGTTTTCCCGGACCAGCATAAATTGCATCAGACCCTTATGCCCTTTCTGGGCAAACCCATCGATGTACAAATGGGACTTGCGATAAAAATGCCACCAAGGTGGCGCATCCATGTCGTGGTGCGTCATGGCTGCTGGCAATTTGTCCGGGAGGAAATTCAGGTCTGCATCGCGAAAGTTCATCAACGCGACCCCGAACATCACGGCATTGCTCGTCCCATTGGTAGTCCCTAGGGGCATCACCAACGATCCGACATCCATGTGCGTCAGTGGCTTACCGAGTTGCAGTTTCGCTTTCCGCACCGCCTCCGTGAAAGACTCCAGAGCATACATCGTGTTTGGCGCTCCAGGATAAGTTGCACCATAAAGGGTTCCGCCGTGACAAGCAAAGCAATTCATCACGTACTGCCCTTGGCGTTCGACATATTGCAAAGGCAGTTTCGAATCGTTCGGACGGGGGGCTAGTCCATGGGCCAACCAAGTTCCCGAGCGAGATGTAGGAGGTAGTGGCTTGTCGAGAAAGGGCCAAGCGAACCGAGAGGTGTCTAGCTTTTCCAACACAGCTTCATCGAAGTCAGCTGGGAGATAAACATTCTGCGTTAAGTGACCGTATCCCGACTTTGCCGACTTGGACATCCCCTCAAACATCGCCGCATACTGCTTTTGTACGCTGAGTTGAATCTCTTGACGGTGCTCAGTTAGTCTTGCAACCTTGGTCTGCAAATCGGCAGCATCGGCCTTCTCGATTGATCCCTCAGGGGGTGATGCTTCAACAGCGGTGAAGCTTGAGAGCATCGCCAAGGAAATCAGTCCGAAAAAGCGACCTCCAATTAAGCGATCCCCAATTAAGCGACCCTTGAGGAAGTGAAAAGTCCCTTTTAGCATGCCGAGGTACATCGTTTCGAAACTCCATCCTTCGGATCGGTCCAATCGAACACCAAGTTCTGCGATTCCCGGCATTGGAAGGCAAGGGTCCAAGGATTGGACGTTTGGCGACCATTGGAAATATCATCGAGAAACATCATCGGTAAACATCGTCGGTAGACAACACCGGTAACACCAGTGGTATTGTAGAGTACCGGAAACTCGATCACGAATCTAACTTCCGATCGTTCGGTTCGACTTGGGAAGTTTTCAGAATCCCCTAGAATAACCATTCACAGATGGGGCTATCAACAGCCCAATTGCAACGGTGTTTAGCGGTTTTTCGAGGGTAACATGCGAGTATTGGTCGTCGGCAACGGTGGACGGGAGCACGCTTTGGCTTGGAAAATCAGCCAAAGTCCGCGGCTCAAGCGACTTTGGATTGCTCCCGGAAATGCCGGCACGGCTCTTGAAGGTGAAAACGTCGATATCGCTTCGGATGACATCGCTGGAATCGTTGCTTTCTGCAAAAAAGAATCGGTCGATCTCGTGGTGGTGGGGCCGGAATTACCCCTTTCCCTCGGGCTCGTTGACGTGCTTGCCAAGGAAAAAATCAAAGCCTTCGGCCCTTCGCGGGCCGCCGCGCAACTCGAAGCCAGCAAAGTCACTTGCAAGCTTCTTTTGCGACAAGCCGACGTGCCGACTGCCGAATATCAATCGTTCCGCGATGCCGACAGCGCAATGCGTTACGTAAAAGCCCGGTATCCTGGCGAACGGGATAAGACGCCTTTGGTCGTCAAAGCCGATGGGCTGGCAAGCGGTAAAGGGGTCATCGTCTGCTCCCGTCGCGAGCAAGTCCTCGATGCCATCGACCGGATGGGGCGTAAGAATGAGTTCGGAAAAGCTGGGTTACCGATGGTCATCGAGGAACGACTCGAAGGACAAGAAGTAAGCGTTTTGGCGATCACAGACGGCAGAACCATCCTTCCATTGCCGGCAGCCCAAGACCATAAAGCCGCTTATGATGGAGATCAGGGACCGAATACCGGAGGCATGGGAGCGTATTCTCCAACGCCTGTCATCGATGAAGAGCTCTTGGCTACGGTCGAGGATAAGATCCTTATCCCGTCGATCCACACCATGAAACGCAATCGCAAGCCATTCCGTGGGGTCCTTTATGCCGGCTTGATGCTTACCCCGACCGGCCCAAAGGTTCTCGAATACAACGTCCGATTTGGCGATCCGGAATGCCAGCCCATTCTTATGCGTCTGAAAAGCGACTTGTTGGATATCCTCGAAGCCACGGTCGACGGAAGGCTTGATGAAATCGACACGCCGATTTGGGATCCTCGGCCATCGATCTGCGTGGTGATGGCAAGTGCTGGGTATCCGGGCGAGTACACCGTAGGTGAAGAAATCACGGGGCTAGAAGCAGCGGCGAACGTTCCGGACGTCAAGGTTTTCCATGCGGGGACGAGCCGCAAGGACGGGAAAGTAGTAACGACCGGCGGACGGGTGTTGGGAGTCACCGCTCTGGGCGAAAGTTTGGCGAATGCGAAACTCAACGCCTACAAGGGAGTGCAAGCCATTCGCTGGCCTGGGGCTTGGTGCCGTAAAGATATCAGCGACAAAGCTTCAGCGTTCGTCAGGAGCAACTCATAATCACCAGCGGCGAGAAACCAGTGCAGCGATTTTATCGCGTGCCGTGCCGTTAGCCCGCCACGGTTACTTGCAAGAGATACACCAGCATTCCTGCGAAATATCCAAGCAGAGCTAACGGTGTGATCTTGCGGACGTACCACATGAAGTCAATGTGCTCGAGCCCCATAGCCGCGACGCCCGCGGCGGAGCCAATGATCAAACAGCTACCTCCGGTCCCTGCGCAATAAGCCAGCATCATCCAAAAGGGATCGTTTGCCGCAAGCTCGTACATCTCGATCCCTGCTGCAACTAAAGGGACATTATCGACGATTGCAGAGACGAGTCCGATCACTGTTGCGACAATCGTGCGAGATGGGATCGTTTGATCAAGCCAAGTCGCAAATCCGTTCAAGATGCCAGTTGCGCCGAGCGAACCGACCGCTAAGAGAATCCCCAAGAAAAAGAGGATGCTTGACATGTCGATTCGCTGTAATACCGACAATACTCCGGTACTCGATCGAGTTTGCTCGTCGAGCGTGTGACTGATCCATTCCGAAGCAAGCCACAGAATACTGAGGGCTAAGAGCATCCCCATGAATGGAGGAAGGTGAGTTGATGCTTTGAAGAAAGGCACACTTAGTAAGCCACCTACACCTAGCATCAAAAACAACCATTGATGCCATGGCTTGAGGTTCTTATCCAAATGCCCTTTGTGCCCCACCGGTGCTACTTCGAGATCCCCTTTTACCCAACGCGTCATGACCAATAAAGGGACTAGCAAGCATGCTACGCTCGCAAGAAATAGACTGCTTGCAGTCTCAACCGTACCGATCTTTCCTTTGACCCATAGCATTGTCGTCGTGACGTCTCCTATGACTGACCATGCTCCTCCAGCATTGGCAGCGATGATCACAAGCCCCACAAAGAGCTTCCTTGTTGGACGATCGTGAACAAGCTTTCTAAGCAATGAGACCATGACGATCGTTGTAGTTAAGTTATCCAGAATCGCAGATAGGAAGAACGTAAGCCAGCCGATCGTCCAAAGTAGCTTGGTCTTACTCTTAGCGCGAATCCGGTCGGTTACCAACGCAAACCCTTCGTGAGCGTCGACTAACTCAACAATTGTCATCGCACCCATCAAGAAAAATAGGATTTGCGCGATCTCAGCAAGCGTATGAAGTAGTTGTCCTTCGATCAGATACTCTCGGTTCAAGTGGCCTTCACTGCTATGCCCAATCTTGCTGGTAAACCAGCTTGGTACTGACCCCTCGGGCATCATCCGGTCGATGTCCAGCATATAGACCGTCCAGCACAGGACTCCGATCAACAGGGCAGTGGCCGCCTTGTTGACTCGTACCTGATGTTCCAACGCGATACCTGCATAACCAAGAATAAAAATAGCAATCAACAAAGCTGTCATCGGTTTAACTTTCAAAAATCGGAGGTGACGTTTCTGCAAGCATTCGCGTATCGGGTGGCTCTGCTAGCGCACGAGTCATCGCAAACAAGACGCTTGCGGTTTCTTCTCGATGAGTAGCTCTATGAAGCACAAATCGCGAATGAAGTACCTAGAAAAGCTCTAGGTGTTCTTAGACAAAAGCCCCTGAAGCTGGGCTTGAACGGAAAAAGTAATGCTAGAACCCGCGCAGGAAGCGATGCATTGCGGGCGTTCTAAGCTACCAACCGCCACCGTTGGAAATGAAAAGCACAAGATAGATCGCATGCTCAGCGGCAATCGAACGAAACCATTTTGAATTGGGACGTCGCGTAAGCATACGAAATGAAAGATTTTCCTTGATGAACTCAGATGCAAGGGAGGGATGAGGACCCTCGGGTCACTTAGTGTACCGAGAAAGCTCTAAGGACGTTAGACTGTTTCCGAAATAGGGGCTTGCCCAAGAACCGTTTCGTTGCTAAGCTACCCCCCCTTGATTATTCCTATTCGTGGCTATCTTTCTGAGGAAGTTTTCCGTGGGCGTAAAGAAAACTGGGCGTGGACGACGCAAAATCGGTCGCAAGAAACGACGGATGCGAGCTCGTATTCGCCACCGCAAGAAATAGTGCACGCGTAGTAGTGCATGGAATTCGCAGGCATCTTTTGCAAATCGCGAGTTTCTAAAATTCACTTTTCAAGCTTTACAGCCAAGTCTAGTTCGTAGGCTTGTCCGATGAGCTTGTTTTTCTCCTGGGCGAGTTTCTTTCTCGCCTTTCTCCGGGAGGGCTCTTGAGTAAAGCCGCGAGATTTCGCGCCTATGGTACTTGAGCCGCGACAGGTGTTCGAACTTGGCGTGCCTTGGCTCACTCGCACGTGCCCTTGGGGGGTTGCGTTAAACCCGGGGAAACTTTCTGGCTTATAAGTAAATTCACTTGAGTTGCCTCTCAGCATCTCTCACAATAAGCCGCGGTCTCGGGGACGCGTTCGGGTTTTGGTTTGGCAGACGCCCGAACGTGCACGCCCACTGCGATGCCGGTCTCGGCGCGTTCCTGGGGCGTTTCTTTTTTCTAGGCATTGCAACGTTCTATTTTACCCAGGCGACGAAATCCCTATTTTTGGCCTAAATTTCTTGCGGTTTTGATCAATTCGGAAACTATACTAGCAGACTGTATTGAGGCTCTGTGCCGATGAGGATTGCGGACGATTGAATTCGATTGCTCGCACTCCAGGCATCACTGAACTTGCGTGAAGGGCGATCTCCAGTTGGGTAATCACTCCCGGGGCTGATTGTGCGAATGATGAACTTACTGAACTTTCAGCAAACCATGCGAAATCATTTGGTGAATTGCAAAAACCTAGGTCTTGGCATGCAGGTGAAAGCCACGCTGCTTGGCTTGATAGGCCTCCAGTTCATCGGAGTTGCGGCGGTAGCCCAGGGGCCTGCTGCTGACTCGGGTCTTGGTCTAGCCAGTCGCAAGCTGGTAGATGGGGTTCTGACCGTTGTCCCACCCGATCAGAATGCGGCGGATACGGCTTTAGGGCCATTTGATTTGGATTTCGTCGCGAAGCATCCGGAGCTCAATTGGACCGCGCCTGATTTCCCAAACAACCAGCCGAATTTCGCCTCGCCCGCCGAGACGCTTGTAGCACAATCGAAAAACATCACGTTTCGGCACCCAGTCTGGGGGCTTGAGTTTGCTTTCAAGCCGGTCCGGGTGATCGATGTTGATATTCCCAATGCGACTGGATTGATGGAAAAGAAGTCGGTTTGGTATTTGGTATATCGCGTCAGGTACACAGGGAACGACTTGCAACCGGCGATCAGCAATCCATCAGATTCGGAAGCAATTCCATCGGAGCCCAAGCGAGTTCAGTATGACTCGGTCCGATTCATACCACGATTTACATTGGTTTCCAAAGAGCGACGCATCGCCATGGATGCCCAACTCTTAATGCCAGCGGTTCAAGCAATTGCGGCTAAGGAACGAGTCCCCGGTGGACAACTGCTTGACCACATCGAGATTGCTCGCAGTGAAATCCCTGTAAGCAGCGGCGGGGAAAACGGTGCTCTTTGGGGCGTGGCGACTTGGACCGATATCGATCCAAGGTTGGATTTCTTTGCCATCGACGTACGAGGGCTTACAAACGCCTATCAGATCCAAGTCGACTCAGGAAACGACAAGAAATACCTTCGCCGGACCTTGAGAATTTACTTCTGGCGTCCCGGGGATGCTTTCGACGTGAGCAAGGACCGTGTTTATCTTGGTCCTCCAGCCTTTGAAGATCCGACCAGAGTTCAGTACTATTTGAACCAATTCGGTCTCAAAGAACGACTTGATTATCAGTGGATTTACCGCTAAAATTCCGCTCCCTTCGGCGGGG
>CAIJIZ010000636.1 GCA_903820735.1 uncultured Pirellula sp. | reverse complement strand
TCACCACAGAATTGGACTTCGATGCGATTTCCAGAAAGCTTTCGCGGATGGTTTCTTGGTGAAAACCTGAATCTGCTCGAAGACAGCCTGTTCGATTATTTCGACAGAGAACCGATGTTCTCTAGCAACATGCAAAACCTCTTCGCGGACATTCCTGGAGGAACAGAACGAATTTTCGAAAGTTTGTCCAAGCTTGATCAGGGGCGCAGATACCTTGCTGCTCCTGGGCCAGATATCAACACGAAATACCAATTCACTACGCTCCGAGGGCACGCTCAAGGTGGGTACATCCCCATCCATTGTGATAACGAGCAAGCTTGGAGACCCTCCTATGAGCATCTTTTGAGCCAGATCCAAGAGAACCTCTTTTCGTTTGTATTGATGATCGGTAAACCCGAAGGCGGAGGTAATCTGAGGATCTACAATCATCGAATACCAGTTGGCCAAAGGAGCACCATCGATCAGGCTCGTTACGCCAAAACAGATCAAACCTTCATGAATGATTACGTAGAGATTGATTTGAAAGCAGGGGATCTGGTTTTGGCCGACTCAGGTTCGCATCCGCATGAGGTCACTAAGGTAATCGGAACGAAAACGCGTTGGACCATGTGCAGCTTTATGGCCGAAGCCAAAGGCAAACATGCTGTATACTGTTGGGGGTAAACATGGACACCGACCTCCCCCCCTATTTTGAAAATGTACTTGATTCCTACGAACGCGGGACTCACAACCGCTGCGTTCACTTAGGTTATTACGCGCCAAACACGCTTTCCTCGAACTGGACTTTGCAGGAGGCTCAAGAGGAATTCGATGACCGACTTTTGAGCGAAGCGGCTTTGAGCCCCGCGCAGAAAGTCCTTGATGTAGGATGTGGCCTCGGAGGCTTGGTCGATCGTATCAATTCCAAATACAATCGCATGAATATAGTTGGCTTGAGCAACGATCCTAGGCAACTTGAGATCTGCAATTCAATCCGCCCAAAAAATCACAACTCTGTTGCCTGGGTAGAGGCCGATGCCTGTTTTCTACCTTTCCCAAGTGCATCCTTTGACCGCGTGTTTTGCATCGAAGCAGCTTTTCATTTCGGATCGAGACGGCGTTTTTACACAGAAGCCCAGAGGGTGCTAAAACCAGGCGGGCTGTTGATTTGTACCGACATCATTCTTCGCGAATCGTCGTTCCAATTCCCCAATAACGCTCGGTGCGATTCGGGACCGCAAGCAAACGATATCGAAGCGTTCACAAAGCGATCGATACACTCGCTCCTCCTGTCTGCCTTTGCACCTTGGCCCGATCCATGGTACTCCATGGCTTCCATGCAAAATGAGATTATTGAAGTCGGATTGACTGCGCCGCAGATTCAAGACTGGACACTTCAAACGTCACCATCCTACCAAGGCATGGTCTCCCAATCTAAGCCCCAAGGACACCATGGAACTAGGGATCCGATGCTGGCAGCACTATCGACCCTTCAGTTTCTCCATCTAAACCAGTTACTTCAATATGTTTATTTCACCTGCGTGAAGAATTATTGAAGACACAATCCCCCCTCCCCGATTGTATTGGCATCCTAGCGTGTAACGACTCTACATGCCCCGTAATACAAAGTCCAAAAGGTTGCCCCACTACGGTCAAGACCGCAGGCCATATGCCCGACTCGCTCTTGTGCGATCGACCCAAGATACCGTCTGTAGGCTTGTTGCACGGAATCCGGTATCGAATTAGCAAACAGTGCCATCCATACATCCTGGATCGATTCGACGGATTGCTCAAGATCATAAAGATTGATGTCATAGGAGACTCGCTGAGAACCCTCATCGGCCACCTCGAGCACAAGTAGATCAGGATTCTCTGGACAGCTACCACCTAGACACTCAACTAGGTTTAGATACGCCTCCGCTTCGAACTCGCGACTTATTTGCTCGACCGATCCTTTCCATACTTCAAGTGCCTTTCTTGCCGGTAAGTGTGTCAATATTTTGTACTTGGAAACAACGGCCGATGCGGTGCCACTCAAAGGCCACTTGTATCCCAAGAATAGAAGCTGTCCTGGTTCAAACCGGCCGCTGGTTGCTACGTCGTTGTCAACAATTTCCCTCGGATGCAATTCGAGGTAAATTTTCCCTATCCACCCATGCACTCCTAACTCCCAGCCGAAATGGACTCGCCAAGCCTTTGGAAAAAAAGTCTTTAGTCGGTTTAGGTTCTCGTTAGGTAAGTTCATCCACGTGAACGGCAGGAACAAATCGGGGGAGAACGCCTGATGGAACGCTTGGCTTTCAAACGAAACTAGCAGACGCATCGGAAAAACCCCAGAAGCATCAACCCGCACGGAACGCTCTAGGTCGAACTCAACACCACGATCCTTGGCTTGCCATAATACCGCCTGCAAGCCGATGGCATCCATTGCGATGAATTCCGCGATGAGCTCTTGTATGGATTTGCCTGCTCGCATGAATGTGCTAATTTCTACAATGTTCGTAACTTGTATCCTGTAAACTTCTCTGCCAGTATAAACGGAATACTGCTCGAAGATCAAAAGCTATGGGGTCATTGGACAACGATCGGAATAAAAGAGTGCATGAGTTAATCTTTGTGCCGATGACTTCGGACGCAAAATACAGAAATTACTGCTCGTGGGACTATGACCCGCTTGATAAAGGGGAAGGTAAACTTCGACCGAGTGCATTGCTTTATTTTGCGATCTCTGAACAGTTGCATCGAGATTTTCTTTGCGCAGCAATCGCAGAGATTCAGGCTACTCACGGTCTGTATGAGTCCGTTTACGGCATCAAACGCGTTGACAACCGCTGGACATTGGAGATTTACATCTACGACTACGCTCGCACCAATCGTCGCAGATCATGGAGCAACCTATTTGGCCGATCCGATGCCGCCTTGAAAAGTCCATTGCCGGTTCGTGAGTCAATACCGTACTTTATGTTCTCGTTCGATCTTGATGAACAAGTCGCATCCAACAATGGTAGACTCGACGTTGCCCATCTCTACATCGGAAACCCCGGAAGCTCAGTTTC
>CAIJIZ010000635.1 GCA_903820735.1 uncultured Pirellula sp. | reverse complement strand
CCGAGTAAGTCACCCCACCGAGTAAGTCACCCCACCGAGTAAGTCACCCCACCGAGTAAGTCACCCCACCGAGTAAGTCACCCCACCGAGTAAGTCACCCCACCGAGTAAGTCACCCCGCCAAGCAACTTTACTTCATCGCAGATAGCAATTCGGCGAGATTAACGGTCGCAAAGGTAGTGGCGTAGTCCGACATCGCGTAAGGGATCACCAAGTGATCTCGATGGATGATCGCTCCACAAGAATAGACAACATTTGGAACATAGCCTTCACGTTCCAACTCGTTGGGCACAATCATTGGTTCATGAAGTCGAGCAAGAACCTTTGATGGGTCGTGGCGATCGAGGAGTAATGCTCCGATACAGTATTTTCGCATCGGGCCCACTCCGTGCGTTAAGACGATCCATCCCGCTTCGACTTCCAACGGAGAGCCACAGTTTCCCATTTGGACGTACTCCCAGGGGTTTGTCGGTTTAACAATCATCTCACGGGTGTGCCAAAAATAGATCTTGTCGGAGTACATCAAAAAGAGGTTCTCGCCATCTTGGCGACCAAGCATCGCGAATTGACCGTTGATCTTTCTTGGAAAAAGAGCCATCCCTTTGTTTGCGATGGCAGGACCGTTGAGCGTGTGCAACTTGAAACGAAGAAAATCGGTGGTTTCGAGGAGTTGTGGTAGTACCATACGACCGTCAAATGCACTGTACGTCGCGTAGTAACGACTCGCACCGTTTTCCCCTCGAAATTGGACGAAGCGAGCGTCTTCGATCCCGTTGCTCTCGGTCGGGCTTAACGGAAAAATCAGCCGCTCGGAGAGCATTTGATTGGTGGTATACTGAAGCTCATAGTTTGACTTTGCCAACATGATGACTTGCTCTGCTACCTGTGATAACTCATCGCGATCCGAACGATGTTCACGATAAGTCTTTTTAAGTTGCGACTCGAGCTCGCCGAGGGTGAAGGATTCGGGTAATCCACCGAGCACTTCGTTCACGAACGGAGTACTTAGACCTAGTTCCGCAAGTTTTCGGTGAAACAAATCATTATCGTACCTTGAATCGGGTACCAAGCGTGGGGTAGTGACATAACAGCTCGGTTCATCAACCTTGATTTGCAAGTCATTGCGAATGACTCCGCTTCGAAACACAATGGATGAAATATGCCCTTCTCCGACAGCCCGCAGACTCATCACGAACCGCAGTTCACCGGCGGAAAGATTGGACTGATCCGGATGCGGAACGATCGATGGGTTAAACAAAGCGGCGGACTCAAGCGCGTATTCTTGGGTGAAGTACGCACCGATAAGCAATCGACGATTTTCGCTCAACGGTATATCTGTGAGCATATACTTGCGCAGCGATTCGAAACGTTGTTCGAAGAACCGTTTCGGAGTCTGATGTCGATCGTGAAAATCCTTTAAGACTTGCGCAACCTGTTGATCAACTTCGTCCTCTGCAAGAGTGCAAACACGAGCGATCACTCGAAGAATACGCTCATCGCCCGGTGGCTGGAAAGCCCGCAGGACGACTCGGTTCTTGTTGGGAGAAAGTACGATCCCTGTACGGTTAATCTGCATTGATTCGCTTTGGATTAGAGATGATTCGCCGGCAAAGGGGCATTTTACGGTAGGTCGTGCATGCTAGAGGTCGTTCGAATGGTGGTATTCAACGTCCGCATCGCTACCAAAGAAAGCAGAAACGCTAAAGTCGATTCCGCACCTTGGTTCTCATTGAGTTTGTTTTCCATCAGTCCGTCAAAGCATCCACCGGTCGATGCGTCATAGACTGGCTGACCGATATCATTGCGACCGAGAAACCAATCAAAGGCTAAATGCGCTTGGTCATTCCAAAATCGATCTCCGCTTGCTGAATAAGCTTCGATCGCCGCCGATACCATTCCATGTGCTTCGATAGGCTGCTGATCAAATTTCGCTGCTTCTTCTCCTTCGCGACTAAAACCGTTCGATCCGATCGGTCGGAATCGCTTCTGCGGGGAGCGTTGATGATCGCAAAGCCACCGCAGCGTTTGAATCCCCACGTTCATTGCTTGTGTGTTCCCTGTCCATCTCCCATGCGTGATCAACGCTTGGGGTAACCTTGCGTTCTCATAAGTCGCCTCGGCTTCAAACCAAGGCCAACTGTCCTTGGCAGTGTCTTGATAGAGTCTCAAGAGTCGGTCGGTGAACGATTGACTTAGTTCAAGAGCATACCGGTCTCCGCTGTAGCGTCTGAGATATTCATGAATTCCAAGAATTGCAAAAGCCCAAGTTCGGGGTGATTCGGTCGATTCACAAGCGCGCAGCGCTCGGGGGAAGAGCCCTAGCGCCCAAGCGGCCAAACCCGAACGTCGCGATCGTCCCACGCATGTCCCGATGGCCCAAAGAGCGCGGCCTTGCGCATCTTCAGAACCTCCTTCCTCTAGCCACCTGCGATCGAAACTCATGAAATTACGAAATCGTCCGGTCGATTCGTTGTAGGCTCCGTTCGTAAACGCTGCGTAGCGAGAAGCTAAGGAGTTGACGATCTCGGGATCGTAACCACTTTCCTCGAGATGGACCGCGAGAATCAAAGCTCTCGCGTTGTCATCGGTGCAGTAACCATGAGTATGGTCCGGGACCGAGTAGATAGCGTGTTGCACAATGCCTGTGGAATCACTTAAGTTCTTCAAGTGCTCAAGCTGAAGGTTCGGGAGTGCGAGCGGTTGGCTTTCCAACGTTCGCACACCCCATGTGTTCCCTTCCAAGCGACGTTGC
This sequence comes from uncultured Pirellula sp., assembly GCA_903820735.1. Classification (GTDB taxonomy): domain Bacteria; phylum Planctomycetota; class Planctomycetia; order Pirellulales; family Pirellulaceae; genus JBKCUI01. The sequence goes on along the minus strand of CAIJIZ010000635.1, from coordinate 12,350 downwards.
TCTCGCGATTGAAGAAACGATGCAAGGTACGTCTGCGACACCCGATCCCAAGTCATCTCTCGTCCAAGCTGGTACGCTTGATGCCGCATGGCATTGCGGCGTACGTCATCGTGCAAAAGCCCAGTGATTTCTCTCCCTATTGCCCCCGAATCACCGAAAGGAACCAAAACCCCTCTGCCTTCGCCGAGCAATTCCTGAGCATGCCAATAAGGTGTGGAGATCACGGCCTGACCACACCCAAATGCATAGGCTAACGTCCCTGAAACAGCTTGCTCCTCATTCAAGTACGGAGTGATGTATAGATCGGCAGCACCGATGAACTCAGTGAGTTCTTCCAAGGAAACAAAACGGTTGTAGAAGCTAACATGTTTTTCGATTCCCAATTCGATCGCGAGGCGTTCAAGGCTGATGCGGTACCGTTCCCCCTGTTCGCGAATCAACGTCGGGTGCGTCGCACCGAGAATCAAATAAATGAAATCTGGAAACTGTTTGACGATCTCCGGGATGGCACGCAATACAAATTCAATCCCTTTACCCGGCGATAACAAACCAAAGGTCAATGCGACTTGCTTGCCCTGAACATTGAACTGCTCTTTCAAGACTTGCTGGGGTGTATCCGGCACATCGGGTATCCCGTGCGCAATCAAATCGATCTGGTCGGAGGGAACCCCGTACGTGCTTATAAGTGTCTTGCGACTGCGCTCAGTCATGACAATCAGTCGAGTCGAAAGCGTGATCAACTCCGTCATAATCGAGCGTTGGAGCGAACTTGGATTCGAAAGAACTGTGTGCAACGTGGTCACAACCGGCATTTTCAGATCGCGCAAGAGAGCCAGTATGTGGCTTCCACTCGGCCCACCGTAGATCCCGAACTCATGCTGCAACGAGACAACATCGATGTTGTTAAAATTCAAATAGTCTGCACTTGTGAGGTAATCATCAAGTTCCTGCTCGACAATCCTGACCTGAACCTCCTTGCCGTAATCATAGCCCTCGACAATGTTGTTGATCGCAATGACGAAGCACTGTGCGGAAGTCGATTTCGCCACCGCTCCGTGTAAATCATGCGTAAAGGTGGCGATACCACACTTCCTCGGTGGATAGTTACCGATGAATGCGATCTTCTTTAAACTTGGAATTGGCATGGAACGGACGTCGATTCTTGAAAGTAAAGTTCAGTCGATGGCAACAGAGCATTCGATCCGATACCGACAACTTGCGTCATCAACTTCATCGCGAATGAGCCGATGGGTGATCGGTACATCGTGCTGATCGTCCTGTAACGATTTCAAAACCGCTTCAAACGTCGTCGCTTGCATCACCTGCTGATTGGGTTCGACTGCGTCGAGTACCAACAACTTGCTCCCAGTTCGGTGATCCACTTGATCGATTTGATCCATCAAAAAGCGTTTCACCAATGGATAGGGAGTCAGATGCTTGGTATCACCCTTGAGAAAGAGATCGTATTGAGGCTTATCGGTGAAGCCGAAGACAACTGCTTGATCGACTGCACTTGTTCTAGGATCGGCAACCTCTGCATTAGCTAAAGACGCCTGACTTTTCGAGAGAGAGGGGCTAGCTAGTTGTAGCCCTTGTCGCAGCACGTAACGCGGCGTCTTGGAAGAAACTTCCGCCATGATCAACTCCTTGACGATGAGCAAGCCTGCTGCGGCCGTTTGTCGAAGAGTATCTTCTGCAGGTACGGACGGCGGGTTGTGAGGAGCAAGTCCGCATGCGTTTCAGGCAGGAGAAGGTTGCTGAATCACCTGTTGGGTGGTTCTTCACGCAGGGCACACTTTGCAAACTACCACGTTTGCCCCCCAACGCAATCATCAAAAGTCTGATTGAGCCATATTAGGGTTTGAAACTGCGTTTGATTTGCACAAACAAGAAAATTGCCGATCAATCGCCAGCCTAGAGATCAATCGCCGGACTATTTTACGGACTAGGTTGCAGACTAGATCACAGACTAGGTTGCAGAACACGGGGGCTGAAGCAGGGGCCTAAAGCAGGGGAGGGGATAGCAGAGCAGGAGGGCAGCTTAAGCAAGGGGTGTGCAGAGCAGTGCAGCGGGGAGCAGAGCAATGCAAAGGGGGGCAATGCAGGGCAGGGGGGGCAGAACCGGGATTGTCACAAGGGCCCCGAATTCCCTAAACTGCCACAATGACCCGCATCGACAGGTACTTGGCATTTCTCTATATCCGCGTATTTCTGGTTTGCTTTCTGACGCTTGCCGGACTGCTGATGGTTGCCCAAATCTTTACGAACCTCGACGAATTCATCCAATATGGAAAAATACGAGGCAACCTACCGCTTGCCCTCGCCGAGTACTTTGGGCCAGTAATGCTCAATATCTACGATCAAACCTGCGGATTGTTGACCCTACTTGCAATGCTCTTTGTGATCGCATGGCTTTACCGAACCAACGAATTGACAGCAATGCTAGCAGCCGGGATCAGCAAAGCCCGCATTCTGCGAGTACTGCTATGTTTGAGCCTGATGGCGATCGTTCTCGGGGTTGCGGTCCGAGAGTTTTGGATCCCCCAATGGAGTCACATATTGACGAAGAAACCTCAGGACTTGCAAGGGACGGAGCGGATCTTGCCGATTCGCCCCACCGAGGATCGAGAGCAGGGGATGCTGATCGCCGGTCGGAACTTGGTGAACAATACGCAGTCGATCCAAGGTCCCGTTTTCCGTCTGTTCGGTCCAGCTTCGAAATTGGCAACGCAGATCAACGGCGAGAATGCACGGTACTTGGAAGCGACCGAGGAGCACGGTTCTGGATATCTTGTCGAAGGAGTACTAGACAAGGACTTGTTGCTCAAGGGTTCTATTCAATTCGAAGGGATCGACTACATCCGTCTCCCGTCGGATACGCCATGGTTGAAACCGACAGAATGTTTTCTTCCTAGTCTGTTCGAGTTCGATATGTTGCGAGGAGGAACTGCCAAACAGTTTGCATCCACAACGGATCTGCTTTGGCGTCTGAAACATCAAAGCGAATACTACGGCGATGACTTGAAATTGCTGATCCATCGCCGCTTTGTGCAACCATGGCTCGATTTGACTCAATTGCTTTTGGGACTGCCGTTCGTTTTGACTACTCGAAATCGCAATGTCATTCAACTCTCGATCGCCTGCTTGATCACCTTCGGAATCTTCTATGCGGTCAACACAGGGTTAGGAGTTCTCGGTTCGTCAAGCGTTTGGATCAGCCCCTCATTTGCGGCTTGGGCTCCTCTGCTGTTATTTGCGCCGATCGCTTATGCTCGAGCCATGCGAGCGCTTGTAGAGTAAGCGACAGAGCCAGCGATCGAGACAACGTCCCGGCGAAACAACAGTTCGGCGAGACCGATTAGCACCAATGAAAAAAAATCGGCCCACCATTTCTGGCAGGCCGATTTTAGTCGCTTGTATCTTAACCCTAGCAATCGTGTTCGCAATTAGCGAACGCGGGTGCTGCTAGCTTGAATGATACCGCGATTGGTGTTCAGGTAAGCATGTGGATCAACCACTGGTGCTGGGGTTGCAATTGGAGCAGCAACTGGGGTGCTTCCGCAGGAAGTGCATCCTGCAGGAGCTCCATCACATGCACCGGTATCGCAAGCCGAAGCCGACTTCTTAGCAAACAACTTGCCGAGCAAGCCGCCATGACGCTTCTTCAATCCGCATCCGCTGTCACAGCCACCGGCTACTGCGCCGTTGCCTGCACAAGGATCGCAAGCAGCGATTTCAGCGCCACAGCTTGGGCCGTTGCCGATGCCGTTGCCAATGCCACAAGCTGGAGCAGCGATTTCAGCGCCGCAGCTTGGACCTGCTCCACAACCAGCTTGTTCAGCACCGCAGCTTGGAGCTGTGGTGACGCATGCTGGGGTGGACAATGCAGCGTGCTTAGCAGCCAACTTCGAATGAAGATTAGCCTTCGCAGCGTGCAAGCGAGCCATCTTGTTTGCATGTGCAGCAGCAAGCTTGCACTTCAAACCCTTGAGGCCATCCAAAACTGGAGTGCGTACAACTACAGGACGGCAAGCAGCGGTTTCAACGCCACAGCTTGGACCGATGTTTCCACCGATTCCGCCGTTACCTGCACAAGGATCACAAGAAGGAGCAGCGATTTCCGCTCCGCAGCTTGGACCTGCACCGCATCCAGCCATTTCGGCTCCGCAGCTTGGACCAGCGCCACAACCAGCTTGTTCAGCTCCGCAGCTTGGATCTACAACCGAGGTATCACAGCAGGAGCTAGAAGCACCAACGCCACGACCACCCATAAGACGATGAATCAGATCGCCACCGAAGCTTTGTCCGCAGAGGGTAGCACCTAAAACCATCGAGCCAACAATCATGTTCCACTTCATCGAACCAATTCTCCCTTTGTACATTGGGTCACTGACCATCGCAAGCGTATGTCGACATGGCGGAGTTGAGACCGATTTCGGCGCACGAAGTCGCCGCCGAAATCGCCCTCTACTGGCGCGGCTATTGAGCGATCGCGTTGAGATCGCCCGTGTGACTTCGTAAGCCCCACTTCCATTGGCTAAGCCCTTCCGTACTTGGACTTTCGCCACCCATGTCTTCATTCGCCTCAACCTTCAATCCCTCGAGCACGGCTCAAGGTACTGAAATCGAATCGCGACGGTTGTCGGCCGAGTCTTCCATAGACCCGATCAGTTCTGGGTCACCGACAATTTCGCATTCCATCTCACCACTCATCCTGCCCGCCCTTGCGGGCCATCCGTCAGCAGGTTGAAACTTGGTAAGATGCGATGACGAGGGAAACTATCGGCAAGCAATCAAAAAGCCTTGAACCGCCGAGTGCTTTTTTCCAAAATTGAACCCAGATAGGAACTTACGTAAATCTTAACGCGTAGGAAGGCTTCGACAGTTCTTCCGATCACACCATCGAACTTTTTCGCTATCTTCACATTTCCCATCGCACGCTTTGCCGAATAGGTATAATCGTCAAGGTCGTTTACCAATCGCCCGTTGCCCGCCCCCCACGCCTTTCGCTCGCCCCCAAGTCCAGCGGGTCACTGAACACCGCCACCAGACTGGTCAACCCGCAGGCGAACGGGCGGCGAACCGTCATTCAAAAGCCTACTGCTGATCCCTTTATGAGAATTGCTTACCTAACCGCCGGAGCCGCCGGAATGTACTGCGGCTCATGCATGAACGACAACGCAATCGCCAAGGAATTGCTAGAAGCCGGACACGACTGCGTCCTGATGCCCGTCTATACCCCGATCAAAACCGACGTGGAAGACGTCAGCGTCGGCAAAGTCTTCCTCGGGGGCATCAATGTTTTCCTAGCCCAAAAACTCAAGTTCTTCCGCAAGACGCCCAAGTGGATTGAGAACCTGCTAAACCAACCTTGGTTGATCCGACAGCTTACGCGCAACGCCGGCAAAACCTCTCCGAGTTTCCTCGGCGAACTAACCGTATCGATGCTCCAAGGTGTCGAAGGAAACCAGCAACAGGAATTCGACGAGTTGCTTCGCTGGCTAAAAATGGATGTCCGACCCGATGCGATTATCCTAACCAACCTGCTCATCGGAGGAGCTATCCCCGAACTTCGCCGTAATGCAGACGTTTGGGTCACTCTTCAAGGCGACGACATTTTTCTTGACTCCCTCCCGCAAGCCTATCGCGAGGAAGCGATCGCCAAAATGAGAACCCTTGTACCGAGCGTTCAAGGGTTTATCTGTCACTCCGATGATTACGCTTCGCGAATGTCTGAACTCCTTAATATCCCCTCGAGCAAACTTTTTATCGTTCCACTCGGCGTCGAAACCGACGACTTCTTGCCTGACCCACAATCGACTCCCTCTAATAGCGGTAACTCAAAAGAAATCCGTCTCGGTTACCTCGCGCGACTCGCACCGGAGAAAGGACTCCACCAACTTGTAGATGCCTTTATAGCCCTTCGAAAAACCGGCAAGTGGGATCGCTTAAAACTACAGGTCGCAGGCTGGGCCGGCCCCCAACATGCCTCCTACTTGAAAGAACAACAAACAAAACTCAGAGCCGCCGGCCTTGAGAATCAGTACAACATTCTCGGAAGCGTCAGCCGCCGACAAAAAATCGACTTTCTAAATTCCCTCGATCTGTTCTGCGTCCCAACCACCTACGCCGACCCCAAAGGAATCTATCTTTTAGAAGCCGTCGCCTGCGGTTTGCCATACGTTATGCCCGACCATGGCGCTTTCCCTGAATTGCACCGCCGTATTACTCAACATTCACCCCAAAGCAACGGAGCATTATACGCCCATGCTTCACCTGACGCCCTCCGAGATTGTCTCGAGGAGACCCTGCTTGGCTTGGGTCGCAAATCGCAAGCGGCCCCGGACCTCATCTCCGAAATCGATATCTCAACCCACGCAAAACGCTTGCTGATAACCTTACAAGGCAAGCCCAGCAACTCGGTGAGCCTCTCTTGATACTTGCAAAACACTCTTGATACTTGCAAAACACTATACTTGCTGAACACTCCCTCGAAGTTTCCCCCACCGAAACCTCCCCGCACGTAGTCGCCGAAGCGAAAATCGCTATACTTCTGCGTTTTTCAACACGGTGACCTAACCCCTGACTTGGCATGACCGAACCTATCGATTCGCTCCAAACCGAACGAGTACTCGTCCTCGACTTCGGCTCCCAGTTCGCACAACTTATCGCACGACGGGTCCGCGACCAAAACGTCTACTGCGAAATCGTCCGACACGACATATCGGTCGAGAAAATTCTCGCCCGCAAACCGATCGCGATCATCCTCTCGGGCGGACCTTCGAGCGTCTACGATACCAACGCACCGAAATGCGACCCAAAACTCTTCGATCTCGACATTCCCATCCTCGGTATTTGCTACGGCATGCAACTGACCGCTCACTCCCTCGGCGGGAATGTCCAAGCATGTCCATCGCGTGAATACGGACGATCGCGACTTGAGATCAAAAACCAAGAAAAGCTCTTTGCTGGCTTCCCCTCGGAAATCGATGTCTGGATGAGCCACGGCGACCAAGTCCAACAGCTACCCGAAGGCTTCGAAGCTTTGGCGGGTACCAGCACTTGCCCATTCGCTGCGGTTCGTCACACAAAACGACGGATCTACGGATTGCAGTTCCATCCAGAAGTCTCCCACACCGCCCTCGGCGGAACGCTCATCCATAACTTCCTCTACAACGTTGCAGGTTGCCAAGGCCTCTGGCATTTGGCGAACTTCGCCGAGCAGACAATCCAAAACCTTCGTCAGAAAATAGGCTCCGATCGCGTCATCTGCGGTCTCTCCGGTGGGGTAGACTCGTCGGTTACCGCCGCATTGCTGACCAAAGCCATCGGCCCTCAACTGACCTGCATCCTGATCGATAACGGTTTGCTACGAAAAGACGAACAGACCGCCGTCATCAGCGAATTCACCGAACACTTCAAAGCCGACTTGCGCGTCGTCAACGCCGAAGAACGCTTTCTCGGTACACTCAGCGGTATCCGCGACCCTCAAGAGAAACGCCGCCGCATCGGGCATGCCTTCAACGAATGCTGTAAAGAAGAAGCGCTCAAGATCAACGGGGCAAAGTACCTTGCGCAAGGCACCCTTTATCCCGATGTGATTGAAAGTGGCGCCGCTCCCGATGGCCCCGCGGCCACGATCAAACTCCATCACAACGTCGGCGGACTACCCGAACAACTCGGGTTCGATCTGGTAGAACCTCTGCGAGATCTGTTCAAAGACGAAGTCCGAAAGCTTGGCCTCGAACTCGGATTGCCAGACCACCTCGTCTGGCGACACCCCTTCCCAGGTCCAGGTCTTGCTGTCCGATGCCTCGGTGATGTCACCCGCGCAAAGCTCGATGTGCTTCGCGAAGCCGATGAAATCCTCATCGCCGAAATCCGAAACGCAAACCTCTACCGGGAGACTTCCCAAGCCTTCGTCGTACTTCTCGAATCCCAAAGTGTCGGCGTGATGGGGGACGCCCGTACTTACGAAAATGTAGCAGCCGTGCGATGCGTCAACACCGACGATTTCATGACCGCCGACTGGAGCAGACTCCCTTACGACCTCCTCGCTCGTGTCTCCACTCGAATCATCAACGAAGTTCGTGGGATCAACCGCGTCTGCTACGACATCAGCTCCAAACCTCCCGCAACCATCGAATGGGAATAATCCAATTTTATGAGCCGACAATACATCTACCAAATTGAAAACCTCACCAAACGCCACGGCCAAAAAGAAGTCCTTAAAGACATCTGTCTTGCGTTCTACCCCGGCGCGAAAATCGGCGTCCTGGGCTCCAACGGCGCCGGAAAAAGTACACTCCTGCGAATCATGGCAGGTATCGATAAGAACTTCGATGGTGTCGCAAGACTAGCAAACGGGTTCACCGCAGGTTACCTCTCCCAAGAACCACAGCTTGATCCAGAGAAGAACGTCCAAGAAAACGTCGAACAAGCCGTTGCGCCGAAGCGAAAGGTGCTCGATCGATTCAACGAGATTTCGAATCTGCTCGGGGAAGTCACCGACGATAAACAGATGCAGAAACTCTGCGACGAAATGGCGAAACTACAAGACATCATCGACGCCCAAAACCTCTGGGAAATCGATCGCCAAATCGAACACTCCATGGCCGTGATGAACTTGCCCCCAGGAGATGCAGATGTCACCAAACTCTCCGGTGGCGAACGACGCCGCGTTGCTCTCTGCAAACTACTGCTCGAACAACCTGATCTTCTGCTCCTCGACGAACCGACGAACCACCTTGACGCCGAAGCCATCAACTGGCTTGAACAACACCTCGCCCAATATCCAGGAACCGTCGTGGCCGTCACCCACGATCGATACTTCCTCGATAATGTCGCTCAATGGATCCTTGAACTCGACCGCGGATCAGGCTTCCCCTTCGAAGGTAACTACACGGCTTGGCTGGAACAAAAACAGAAACGACTACAAATCGAACAGAAGTCCGCTGCGGCAAGACAGAAAACCCTCGACCGAGAACTCGAATGGATCCGCATGTCCCCACGAGCACGCCAAGCGAAGAACAAGGCGCGTATCAGCGCTTACGAACAACTCGCCGCACAGCAATTCGAGGAACGACCAGAAGAACTCGAAATCCAAATCCCACCCGGGAAGCATCTTGGTGAAGTCGTCGTAGAAGCAAATGATTTGAGCAAGTCCTACGGTGACAAAGTCCTCATCGATAAACTTAACTTCCGACTCCCCGCCGGCGGTATCGTCGGCATCATCGGTCCAAACGGGGCCGGTAAAACCACGTTGTTTCGGATGATGATCGGCCAAGACAAACCAGACAGCGGAACAATTCGAGTCGGCGATACGGTCGAACTTGGGTACGTCGACCAATCCCGCGACTCCCTAAGTCCCGAAAACACCCTCTATCAAGAGATCTCCGGTGGGCTCGATTGGCTCGACATGGGTGGCAAACGGATGAACTCACGAGCTTATGTCTCGAAATTTAATTTCAAAGGAACCGACCAAGAGAAAAAAGTTGGAGTCCTCTCCGGTGGGGAACGCAATCGTGTCCACCTCGCAAAGCTTTTGCGACGCGGATGCAACGTTTTGCTCCTCGACGAACCGACCAACGACTTGGACGTCGATACCTTACGCGCCCTCGAAGAAGCCATCCTCAATTTTGCGGGCTGCGTCGTCGTGATCACCCACGACCGCTGGTTCCTCGACCGAATCGCAACCCATATCCTCGCCTTCGAAGGGGATGGATACGTCCACTGGTGCGAAGGAAACTTCGACACTTACGAACAACAACGCCGCGAACGCCTGGGAATCTCAGCCGATGAACCTCAGCGTTTCCGATACAAGAAACTCTCGAATTCCTAACCTTCGTCCAAGACGCACACTTTGGGCTTTGGTATATTCCTAATCTCGTTTTGACTCTCCCTTTCCCAAGGAAACTTGACATGAATCCATTCGATATTCTTACGGAAATCCTCAACGCCGGAGCAGCCCAACAACAAAGTGGTGGCCAACGCCGAGGAAACCCTGGTCCCGATATTCTCAAAGATATCCTCGGCGGTAGCCCAGCCGGCGGCCGAGGAAGCTCCGATGGGGTGCAATTCCCAGGAGTTCTCAAAGAAGGTCGCGGCGGATCGAGCGGCAGCAAAGTCCCCTCCGAAGCAGAACTCGAAGATATGCTCGGTGTTGGGCGATCCGCCCCCCAAACCCGCCAAGCACCGCAATCCCAGCCAGCTCCCACTTCTCGCCCTGCTCCAAGCAACCCAGGACGCGGGGGGGCATCGAGCGATATATTCGGACAGCAACCGACCCAACAGCCTCCACAGCTATCCCAAGCCGAACAGGAACAGATGGCCGTCATTATCCGCGCGATGATCTACGCTGGCAAAGCCGACGGCCGGATCGATGCAAAGGAACAACAAGCCATCGTCGAACGGATCGGTAATACCAACGAAGCCACGATCCAGTTCTTGCGCAAAGAATTCGCAGCAGCGACGAGCGTCCGCGACTTCGCTTGGTCGGTCCCCATCGGTATGGAATCCGCCGTCTATGCCGCTTCCCTCTCGACAATCGATGTCGACACGCAAGAAGAAGTCGACTACCTTCGTGAACTTGCTCATGGCCTAAGATTGCAACCTAAACTTTGCAACCAAATCCACCAGCAATATGGCGTTAAACCCATTTTCTAAGCTTGCCGATTCTTACTTTCTCGACCACTGAAACCCATCGTGACTCAACCAGCGGAAAACCACGGAAACCACCCCCACAAAAACTTTATCGAGCAAGAAGTCGAAAAGGACTTCGCTGCTAAAGAAGTTCTTCAAGGGAAAACTATCCAGACCCGTTTTCCGCCTGAGCCCAACGGCTACCTTCATATCGGTCACGCAAAAAGTATCTGCTTGAACTTTGGTCTCGCTCAAACTTACGGAGGTAAATGCAACCTCCGGTTCGATGACACGAATCCAAGTAAAGAAAGTCAGGAGTACGTCGACTCGATTCAACGCGATGTACGCTGGCTTGGGTTCCAATGGGACAATCTCTTCTATGCCTCGGACTACTTTCAACAACTCTACGACTGGTCGGTGCAACTGATCCGTGAAGGGCATGCTTTCGTTTGCGATTTGAATGCTGAGCAAATGAGAGAGTATCGGGGTACCTTGACCCAACCCGGAAAAAATAGTCCGTTTCGGGATCGCAGTGTCGAAGAGAACTTGGATCTTTTCGAACGGATGCGTAAAGGGGAGTTTCCGGAAGGGACTCGGACTTTGCGAGCAAAGATTGATATGGGAGCCGCAAATTTGAATTTGCGAGATCCGGTTCTCTACCGAATCATGTTCGCGCACCATCATCGAACGGACAATGATTGGTGTATTTATCCAATGTACGACTGGGCGCATGGGCAGTCCGATTCAATTGAGGGAATCACGCATTCGATCTGTACGCTCGAATTCGAAAACCATCGACCTCTGTACGATTGGTTCTGCCGCACCCTGCGAATCTTCCACCCCCGCCAAATGGAATTCGCTCGACTGAACCTTTCCTACACAGTCATGAGCAAACGCAAGCTCCTGCAACTCGTCACCGAGAAACATGTCGAAGGCTGGGATGATCCACGTATGCCCACCATCAGCGGACTTCGCCGACGCGGCTACACCCCCGAGTCAATCCGCAACTTCTGCGAAACAATCGGCGTCGCAAGATTCAATGGGATCATCGATGTCCTCGTCCTTGAAAACGCCGTTCGAGAACATCTCAACAAAACAGTATCGAGGTTCATGGCTATCCTCGACCCGATAAAAGTCACCCTGACGAACTACCCCGAAGACCAATCCGAAGAACTGGATGCAATCAACAACCCAGAAGACCCCCAAGCAGGTTCTCGCAAGCTTCCTTTCGGCAGGACCCTCTTCGTCGAACGCGATGACTTCATGGAAAACGCTCCTTCGAAGTTCTTCAGACTCAAACCAGGCGGAGAAGTCCGCTTGAGATACGCTTACATCATCAAGTGCGAAGAAGTCATCAAGGACTCCAGTGGAAAAGTCACCGAACTGCGATGCACCTACGACCCGGAAACAAAAAGCGGATCGGGTCCGGCCGCAGAACGAAAAGTCAAAGGAACCATCCACTGGGTTGCCGCCAAAACAGGGCATTGTGTTGAAGTCCGACTTTACGACCGACTCTTCCTCTCTGAGACCCCCGAAGAAGCCCCCGAAGGGAAAACCTTCCTCGATAACATCAACCCCAACAGCAAGACCATCGTGCACGCTGTCGTCGAACCGGCACTCGCTCAAGTTCCTCCTGGCACGCGCGTGCAATTCGAACGCAACGGGTATTTCTGTGCCGATGAAGTCGATTCGAAACCCGGATCTCCTGT
>CAIJIZ010000634.1 GCA_903820735.1 uncultured Pirellula sp. | reverse complement strand
CCCTGCAGTTAACTCCGCTTCGGCAAACTCCAGCTTACCCCTGATCGATGGCACGGTGCGAGACGGAGCTCTCCTCTCGATCGATAAAGCGATCGTTGTCGGTGATGCAAATGCTATCCTTGTGACTCAAGACGCGGGCAAGAACTGGCGGAACATCCAATCCCGCAGCAACTCTATTCTCTATGCTATCGGCTTCGATGATGCCCCTGCTCGTAACGGCGCACGAGCCGGACTGATCGTCGGAGGATACCTCGAACCCGAAACAGGTCGAAGTGTCGGCTCGATCCTCACAAGCGATGACGAAGGTCTCTCATGGCAAAGCATCACCACTTCGTATCTTCCTCGCCTCATCGGCCTTCAACGCATCAAACACCACCACTGGATCGCTTGGGGTGATTGGTCAAGCCATCACAATTCGTCCTTATTTGAAACCATCGACGGCGGACGAACATGGAGCCCTCGACCCGTTCCTTGCGGACACCTACAAGCCGTATCGATCTCCGCCGAAGGTAAAACACTTCTAGTTGACCGATCCGGACGGGTCTTCTTCGCTGAGGATGGTATCGAATTTCGAACACTAACCATCGAGTCCGATCCATTCCGCCCGATCCGATTCTGTTCCTTGCAGCCCCAAGGCTGGTGGATCGGTGGCGATGCAGGTCGTTTGCTCCATTCACTCGATGGAATCAATTGGCATAGTGTTCCACTACCAATTCCACCAAACGAACGAAACCTCGTCGACCTATACCGACTCGAAGGTTACGGCTCGAAACTCTGGATCGTTGGCAACCCGGGCACGGTCCTGTGGACATCCGATGACCATGGTGCGAATTGGACAATGCTCCCGACGGGTTCCCAAGCACCCTTGCAGGGAATCAAGGCTGCCAATGAACAAGTCCTCATGGCTTGGGGAGGACTTGCTCATATCTTGCACTCTCGCAATGCCGGTGGAGCTTGGAAAATCTCCCACCGCGCCGCCGACCGATTACTGTGTCTGAGTATCACCGCTACCGAAGAAGAAATACCTTGGGATGCCCTCGCTTACGTCACCCATGAAACCCAACACCAATCCGGTGCTCTTGTCGTTCACGATCGACGCTTTACCGAAGTACTTCACCAGGAAATCGACCGATCCTCTGCCCTCGAATGCCTAGCTCCAAGCGTTCGACTCAATCACTTGACCACTTATCGCGCCTACCCAATTAGCAATATGCCAAATGGCTTTAAAGCCAGCGACTTGGCTTACTACCAAACCTACAACGAAGAACTCCTGCGCAAGCTGGTTTTAGAAATACGAACCCACCGACCTGACCTGATCATCACCGGTGACCCATCCGCTTCCGATACCCTCGAAAGCGCCCATGCGTCGCTCGTCACCCAAGCCGTTCAACAAGCGGGCAACCCAGCGTACCACCCGCTACCAAATCTGAAACATTCGACGATCCCACCTTGGACTGTCCAACGCATCGTGCAACGTTGCAATCAAAAAAACGGACTGAGTCTCTCCTCTTCGATGCTTCTGAAATCAAGCAACCGACTCCTTGGCCAAGTCCTTCAGGATAGCCGACGCTTTTATGCTCATCAAACCTTTGCACCAAGCTTGCAAATCCCTCAAGCTCTCTGCAACAAAACGCAATACAGAGTGCTGTACCCAAAAGGTCTCTCGATCAGCCATCCAACCGATGGACTGGTCATACGTGACGATTCGAAACTAGCTGAACGCTTCGTCGACAAAGCCAACTTGCAACAGTTAATGGCCTCTGCAAACGCTCAACCACGCGTTGCACAGTTGCTTCAAACACGCGGAAGCGACCTGTATCGGGAACGAGCTTGGGATGATGCCCTGGTCGAAACCCTCAAACCTCTCGCTGCAGATACCGCATTAGATGTCTTGTGGATGGTCTCCCAAGAGTCCAGAGTCCAAGGCAATTGGCACCGTTGGCATACTGCCCTTCAAACGATCCTTCAACGATACCCCCAAGATCGTTATCAAGAATTAGCTCTCCGCGAATTGATGACGTACACCGGATCGGCCGAAGTTCAGAGACTTATCGATTCTCAACTCGCTTCGAAAACCGAAGCCTTCGAACCCTCGGAATCACCCAACCCTCAATCCGGCAGCATCGCTTCCCCTTTCTCGAACTCTGAAAACCAAGTCATCACTGCTTCCGCATTCGTCCAACCCAAACGAACACCCATTGCCCAAGGCAATGCAGAACGCGAATTTGCTAAACTCCTCGGCGCTTGGCCAGAGACTTGGTCACACAAAAAATCCGAGCCCGCCTGGAGCTGGCTTATCGCTTCCAGGTTCCGAACCAGCTCCTTGAGTCGTACCGGTGTGCTTAACCCCTCCGCCGAACGTAGCTTCTGGCCAACTTACACTCCACAACTCGGCAATTGGGCAGGTATCTTCGAACAGGAACGGATCGTCCAAGGTCCTCCCGAAGGATCATTGCCCTTGCCTCGCATCCCCTGGATCCAACAACGCCCTCACCTTGATGGACAAGCCGAACCGGAACCTTGGAAAGACGCACTGACAATGCCTTTTTCGACCGCTTGGGCCGACGAGAATCTTCCATCCACCATCCGCATCTTCCGCGATCACGAATTTCTATTCATCCACGCTCTGCACCCACGCAACCGCGCTTCGGAAATCGTTGCCGAAGGAAACAAAACCAAAAAAGCAGGACGCCAAATCCCCAAAGCTTCTTCGAATAAACGGGACTCGCTCGATCCACAAATCGACCACACCCGACTTCGTATCGATATTGATCGAGACTACGCGACTTGGTTCGAATTCGCTTGGGATATCCAAGGTGGCATCTCGGATCGATGCAACGACATGGCCTACTGGAACCCCGAATGGTTCATCGCTACCCACCAAACCTCAGATACTTGGGCTGTGGAAATCGCAATCCCAATCGCTTCCTTAGTAAGCAACACAGCAGCTAACACAGCGGGCGACGTGCAGGTCGACGCGCAAAGCGGTTCGCAAGCTACCACGCACATTGACTGGAGCAATCAAGTCTGGGCGATCAGTTTCACACATCAGCGACCTTCTTTAAGCACCGAATTCCTCGTCGCTGGTGACAGCGACTGCTGGGGACATGATCAATGGCTCTTGATGGATGCACGCAATCCGCCGGCGGTCCAGCAAGCCCGAACGAATGGACCAGGAGCAATACGGTGAAACT
>CAIJIZ010000633.1 GCA_903820735.1 uncultured Pirellula sp. | reverse complement strand
TCCCCCTTCTCGCCTTCTGCACCATTGAGTTTTGACGCGGACAGGGAAGTGTTTTGTCGGGAGAATTCTTGAACGGAGACCGCACCGAACCGGTTCAGGGTATCGATAATGCGAAGTGCGTCGACTGGGTTGATCGCGCCATTGCGATCCACGTCGGCAGGTTTTGCAGCATTGAACATGGAAACCTCGGGAGCAGGAAACTCGCAAACGAAAGGATGCTGTTCGAATGCGGAAGCCAGATCGGCGGCGAAAAGTCGACGGTCACAGAGTTTTTCCAGGCTTGGGCGAAACATCATGATGCTTGTGAGGTGTTCTATAAGGATTGATATGAAGCAAAGTCAGATGCGCGAGGCGCGTTATTCGGGTAGGCCCCTGGTGGTTGACGATAAACGAATCCAGAGGGTTTTTCTACGGTAACGAGCCCCAATTCATAAGCTTTTACGGCGATTCCATAGGTTTGGATGAAGGAAAGATGCGCGAAAAGGAAATAAGTTTCGAACATTTGTGTTGCTGTAGGAAGTTTTCTCGAGATCGGGCGATTGACTGGATTTGTAGCTAAATCGGGTTAAGTCCCATGCTGAACAGGGGTTTGGGCTTGGTCGCCGCGAGCGGAAAGCATCCCAGGAATGCTTGGAGAATGGATAGCAAGCCCTGGGGGGATGCGGGTAGAATTCCGGCGTATTTCCAGCCGCTACAAGGTTTCAGTCGCGAGTTTGGTCAAGCGTGAGGGACGGGAAAAAGGGAAGGAACGCCAGAGGGATTCGCATGGCACGTGAAAAGAAAATTGGGCCAAAGAAAACGGACAGTCCGAACGCCGAGGATAGTACGAAGAACTCGGGCGCGGAGCCGGAATTTGATGAAGGATTGGGCGGGAATTTCGAAGACGAGAGCGAGACCAGCGGTGTGATCGAAGCTTCGTCGGGGGGGAGCGTGGGTGGAGTTGGCGATAAGAAGCCGGCCACTTCGGGAGGGGTTAAGTCCGAGAGCGATTCTGTTTTGCGACCGAAGCAGATGTCGGAGATGATTGGTCAGCGCGATGTGATGGATGTTTTGGAGATTGCGATTCATGCCGCGAAGAAGCGTGAAGAGCCGCTTGGGCACATCTTGCTCGATGGGCCTCCTGGACTGGGTAAGACCACATTCGCGGTTTGCATTCCGAGTGCGATGGGTGTGCCGGTTGAGATGGCAAGCGGACCGAGTTTGAAGGCACCGAAGGAGTTGTTGCCGTACTTGACCAACATTCGACGGGGTTCGGTTTTGTTCATCGATGAGATTCATCGATTGCCCAAGCCTGTAGAAGAGTTTTTGTATACGGCGATGGAGGATTTCCGGATCGACATTGTGCTGGGTGAAGGAGTCAATGCGCGGACATTGAATTTAAAGCTGCAGCCATTCACCTTGATCGGCGCAACGACACGAGCCGGTATGCTCAGTGCACCGTTGCGAGATCGATTCCACATTCGACAACATTTGAGCTATTACTCAGATGAGGATCTGGTCGCTATTCTCAAGAGGAACGCAGCGAAGCTGAAAGTAGTAATCGACGACCCAGCTGCGCAATCGATCGCAACGCGATCGCGAGGGACGCCGCGTGTGGCAAATGCGAGATTGCTGTGGGTACGAGATTTTGCGATGAGCAAATCAGATGGTGAAATTACGCTTGATATTACCAATCGTGCGTTAGCGATGTTCGGGATCGACGAACAAGGCTTGGATCGTCAAGATCGCAGATACTTGGAAGTACTAGCGAGAGTGTTCAATGGTGGTCCTGCTGGATTGGAAGCGATAGCGCACACGATGAGTGTTTCCGCCGATACGCTTGAGGATGAAGTGGAGCCATTCTTGTTGCGGAGTGAGTACATCGTCCGCACGCAACGGGGCCGACAGTTAGGGGATCGCGGGTGGGAAGTTGCAAACGGTGACAAAAGAGTTGATTGACCGAGTGCTGACCCGCAACCGCCCCTTAGCTGGACACAAAGTACCCGGAATCCTGCACCCGTGAAGGTTTAGTGAAGGCGTTGCCAAGAGACTTGTTTTCAATGCGCGATCTGTCACAACCATGTACCTAGTTTGCATTCGATCGTAGCGTGGATCGATCAACTTGTAGATCGCCTGCTAGTCGCGGATGTTATTTCGAACCTGGTTGAGTAATGAAAGGTGCAGTGCAGACGATGGACTACATGAATCCAGAAATTCCTTCGGGACTGGCGTTGGTGGAGATTCCGCTCGTGCGAGCCACGGAAGAGAATCTGCGCGGCTTTGGCCATCTGGTGTACGATTCCCCTGAGAATCATCCCATTGAGATCGTGCGTTGGCCGGCAAGTGGTTGGCGACCAGTGGATTTAGATTCGGGGGATGAGGGAGGAACGAAGCAGGGGGTATTTGTCAGTCGTTGGGATGGGGATGTACTCTATGGAGCGAATGAAGCTGTCGGTGGCAACTACGTGTTGGGTTACGCTTGTGATCCTGGTGACGCTCGTCGAGGCCATCAGCAGGAAGCGAAGCAGATTTTGTTATGGCATTGCAATTACCATCCCGATGGAGGGCAATTGTTCTTTCCCTTAGACCACAAGCCCTTTTTGGTACCTTTGGCGCTCCCTGGCGATGACCGGAAACCTGGAGAGTTTGTAGGTTTTTGGTTCGATGGATCTTGCGGATTGTATATCCACCCAAACATCTGGCACGACGGTGTGTTTACAACGAAGGGTGAACAACGATTCTTTGACAAGCAGGGAGCGGTGCATGCCCGAGTCTCGATGGATTTTGCGAGAGAGTTTCAGTGTCTACTTTGTGTGCAATTCGAGGATCAGCCGAGTGCACGGAAAGTGCATCAGATCTGAGATTTCCAACGATTCGATTTAGTCATCGTTGGATCGGAGTCGAGTGGGGCAGCATTGGTAGGTTTCTTGGAGAGGGACTCTCCTTCACCACTCTGGCCGCTGGGGTTGTTGGAAGAGAGGAGTTCGTTGAAGTGATCGATGGCACCGAGGGCATCGAGCGGGCTCAGCAAGCCATCGTTGTTAATGTCAACATAGGGTTTTGGACCAATCCCCTTTGTGTTGAGTCTTCCACTACCACGCTGATTGATGATGTCGATCACAGTGACGATATCGACACCGTTGATACGTCCATCGTCATTGACATCAAATGGATTCGTGGTGTTGGTCCAGGGGGAGATGTTCCGATAAAAGCCGTAATCTGCCCGGAGTGATTGACCGCTGGAGGGGGCCACATTTAGAACGCGATTGGGACTGCCAAGGATTTCATATTGCTGGGAGCTTGGTGTGGCAGTGATGCGATAGTTTCCAGAAGGTAAGTTTGGAAAGTGAAATAGACCCGTTGTATCGGTTAAGACTGTATTTGGAATTCCGTGAAGAACTTGTTTCACCTGGATACGACTATCAAGGTGGCCGTAAACCACGGCGTAGGCGATCGGAGCTGAGGATTCGACGGACACTGTGGCGTCTTCGCCAGCTTGCAACGAAGGAGATTCATAACGTGCTAGGATCGTTCCGTCAGTTGCAAAAGCATCGATACGAGCGATCGCATTTTCGGATGCCGTGCGTATGGAAACGTCAATTCGACGGGTTGAATTTGGAAACCCTAATCTCAGCATAGTACCTCTACCATCGAAGGTTGTTGGCGCAAGGGGATCGACCAGTCGATAGGGGTGAAAGATCTTTAGATCGGAATCGGGATCAAGTTGGATGCCAACACGCCCATCGGCCTCGTTTCCTACCGAACTGATACTCATACCATTGAGCAAGCTGGTTATCGGACCGACCGGAGAATTGCTTGCACTGGTTACGATCTGCCCCACGGGAGGAGTTCCCTCGAGCGATTCGAGCTTGACTTGTTGGCCAGTTAAATCGCTTTCCGAGTCTCCCCAAAGTCCATCTTGATTTAGATCATTCCAAATGAATCCGGAAATACCATTCGTTTTCGATTGGCTCGGGGTTGTCCCTATTATCCCGGAATAAGCATTACTGGTGATGCCCGTCTGGATATTTACCGCACGCAGCTCGATCGTCTTCCCTAGATCGAAAGGAGCGATGGGAAGTTTCAAGTCGACAATCACGGTTGGTGAGGCTGGTGTAGCAAGAGTTTGCCAAACTCCTTGACCGATACGCGCTTCGATACGATCGATTTTGTTAAGCGTGATACTAGACTGGTTTCCGGAGGAATTCACGTTTGGCAGGGCACCTACCCTCGCAGCTCCATTCCAACGGTACATGCTAGTGAAAGGGTCGTAAACGCCTAGCACGTCAAGTTGGATCGGTACATCGAGGAGGTCAAAGATGCCATCGCCATCGCTGTCTTTCCAACCGATCATCGCCAAAGTGGAAGCCGGACTGGTTTTGTTTTCATAAGCGCGTTGGAGCGAGACTCCGTCCGACATGATGCTGTCTTGCTGAACGAAGTTAGCATTTGGGTTCGCGTTCAGAGCGTTCGTGTTTTGGGTGTTGTAGTATCCGCGTTGCCGGTAATAACTAGCGCTTCCCTGGTATTCGTCGAGCGCCCAGAACATGTGCCCTGTCTCATGTGCAAAGGTCGAGGCCGGGCGGGTCGATGGAACGACTTCGAACAGGCCACCTGCAAATGAAAATGCTTGGTCGAAGCTTCCTCCGTCTGCGAATTGACCATCTTGATCATTTGTTGACTGGGCGACAAAAATCGTAAAAGCCCAGTCGGTTTTGAGCTTTAGTCGTTGCGATTGATTGAATGCTCGCATATTTGCATCGAGCAAGCTTTGGCCTCCGAATCCTTGTGCGTTGAGAAACTCGTTGACCCAGAGGCTATAGTCATCGGAGCGTCGGGATATGGGCTCATACGCCGTCGAAAATGCTGCGTCGACGAATTTCCGATCGATGATGAATTCTAAGTCGTGTTTGGTGTTTTGTTTCGCGAGGAGTTGCGGCCACCAGTTGAGTCCGTCTTCAATCTTATTCATCACCTCGTTGCGATGCGTTATGGTCCAGTCTTCGGTACTTGGATCAATCTGGCCGTTGCTCTCCAGGAGAACAACCGTGACCCCTACGCGACCGAGCATGTACTCGGCGGTGTCTTCGGGCGTTGCACCGAAGGGAAGTGAAGCGAATACACGACGTGGTTCAAGTGATTCGAAGCGCAGTTTTCGTTGCATTTTGGATCGTTAGCGTTTAATGTTCCTTGGGGTTAGGAATCGTCACGATGCGAGCGGCTCCGTACTCCCTAATTGGAAATAGATCGTCGAGTTTACCTCGATCGGTAAGATTCCACGATGAAAAAAGGGCAGCGTCTAGCGACACTGCCCTTTGTCAATGGATTTATCGATCGGCAATCGGGCTGAATCGCCTAGGCTTTGGCCTTCAGCAATCGCTTGCGACCTCGCCAAGCAACACCGCCTGCACCAATTGCAGCTAGCAACATGGAGCTCGGTTCGGGAACTGCGGCGATGGAGTAAGAAAGCGATCCATCACCCGCAGGTGATGTAGGGATTTGATTGAAGCCACCGTCGATTGCATCGAGGCCGGAAAGGCTCATCGTATAACTTCCAACATCAGCATTCACAGTGGTCATTGTCAAGCGAGCCAACAAGGTGTTGGTCGTACCGAGCGTTAGAGTCGTATTCGGAATCGTTGAGAACGTCGCTTGCGATACCGGACCTCCATCGAACGTCCCGCGGATGAATCCATCTGGATTGCTCGAGTCAGGCATCAACACATTGATACCAGAAGCAAACAAACCGCCCTTGCCGTCGGCTCGGCTCAATGTCAGGGTAAAATCACACCCCAAAAACGTTTGATTCGCAACTGTGGAGCGAATGAAAATGTCAAAAACACCAGCGGTCGAGTTCCCTTGTTGCAAAGCTGCACCACCAGCTGGAGTGCTTTGCGCCAAGCTAAATACCAAGTCTGACTTCGCGTCGCTCATCGCGCCAACAAAGACAACCAAAAACACGATCATCGTCGAGAACAAATTCCTCACGGATGCACCTTTCCTTTCACGGGTAAAATCACTGTAGACCGACTATCTTACTTCTTAAAATCAACCGTCAATGATTCCGCCCGCAAGCGGAATCAATCTTCATCAAATCCAAACGCTGTCTTAGCGCAAAGCTTGAATAACCCAACTGTTATTACCAGTTTGGCATCAGATCCTTGTCGAGATCCCGGAATGCCCGGTCAATGCTCTCGATGTCCGTGGCTTGCGAATCATTGACGTCCTGGGCGCTAGGCATAGGAGAAGCTACCGCGGTGTTCTTACCTGCGGAGCTTCCGCTTGCCGTGTTACCACCAAGTGGCATCACATCGATGACGCTCGGCTCGTTGTAGAGGCGATCGGTCAAGCGAGGTGCAATCGAGCTGAAGAACAGAGACTGGCCTGAGCTGCCTACGACCGAACCGCTACCGGGTAGTGGTGCCGAGGAGCCGCGAAGCGATTGCCGCCCCGGGCCTTCTCCTTCGCTACCGCTACCAGCTTCCGGAATCGTGATGTTTCTCAGCGAGAGAACACCGACTTGAGCCCGGAAACCTGTGATATCGCTGATCTGGATCAGTGCGTTCTTATTGATATCCAGCACGTTGGAAACCGTTGCACTATTTCCAACTTGAGGTCGGATACGTACAACGTCTGCGGTTTGTACCAAGTACGCCCCACCGGTGAGGGTACCGGTGGTCTCTCCGAAGAGGTGCCCGATGTAGTAAACATCTGGGGTCCGCAGACCGGTGTTGGCGTTATCAAGAAGTTTGACTTGCAACCAACGGTTAGCAATCGCGTTATCTGCCCATTCAACCCGCACGCGAGCCGGCGCGGTATCCGACGCTGGGATCACGACGATCGCCGAAGGTGATGGAGCAAGAGCCCAGCTGCTCGGTGGATTGGCCGCTTCGTTGAATGAGCCGGTAGGGCTCATGCGGAAGACGAAGTCCGAAGCAGAGAGTGTTGCAGAAGGGAGTCCTGCAACATCGAAGACGAGGCCATTGATCCCACGGCTGGAGTTGATCAAGTTCTCGTAGGAGAGGGTGCGTGCCGCAGCACCGCTCTTGGCAAGAACCTTTCCGGTGTCCAGGGCAGCATCAACGCTCGAGGCGGCAAACGAGGAACGCAGGTGATAGACCTTCGAGTTCACCACCGTCACCACTGCATTGATGGTGAAGGAGACGTTCGAGGATCCACCGTCTTCATCCGTTGCGGTGATCGTGACCGTTTGGTTATTGATCGCCGCAGTCGTTGGCAACGACCAGTTCCAAGTTCCGTTATCGTTCTTGGTCACAGAGCCGATAGATGCAGCGAGGGTGACGGTATCTGCAGCGACGTCGGCCCAAGTTCCCGAGTTGGTCAACGTGGATAGAATCGCGCCGGAAACATTTGCTGCAGTTACGGTCAAGTCAGGAGCCCGGTTGGTGACTGCGTAGGTGAAGTTCACTGAGGCGGTTGCACCTTGAGCGTCCGTAGCGGTGATAGTCACCGTGGTTGCAGCTTTATCATCGAGACCATCGATTGCCCAGTTCCAAGTCCCATCGGCGTTTTTGGTTACAGTACCAAGAGAAGCCGATAGGGTGACCACATCGGAGGCATCAGCATCAGCCCATGTTCCGCTGTTGGTGATCGAAGTCCCTTCGTTACCCGATACAGCCGCGTTCGATACGGTGATCGTAGGTGGGTTATTCGAAGGGGTCGTATCTTTATTGACCAAGGTTAGGTCTGTCGGATCAAGGCCTTGATAGTTCGCATCACTGCTGGTAGCAGGCCCGATTACTAGGTTGTAAGTGACATCGCCATCGTTGAGAGCATCGTTAACGCCGGTCACGGTAACGATTTGAGGGATTTCCCAGTTGCTCGGAGTAAAGACGATAGATTCCACATTGACGGTGCCCTCAGTGGTATCACTCGAACTCAGAGGTATCGTCACATCGGCCTTGGGAGGAGTTGCAAGAGTGATTGCGATTTGTACGCTACCACCAGCTTCTGTAGTTTCCAGCGAGCCGAGGGGAGTAACGTTGATTCCTACTGGTGTGTAGTAGACGCGAAGTTTTGGTCGGAACGCTTCCGTGGCTTCGGACGTCTGAATTCCCCAGCCATCAGTACCGAGGTTCCATGGCAAAATTGCCCAACCGTTGTTGGTTTCGCCATCGACCACCCAGGCTTCAATGTCTTTGGAAACATCGAAAGTATTGAAACCAGCTTCTGCGTTTGGATTCAGGGCTGGGCTACCTGCGGAGGTGTTGTATGCAGCGCGTGCCTCTGTATCGTTCGCAGTGATGCCGGTGTTGAATGAATTCCAGGTTGCGTTTGCATCCCATGATTGAAGCATTCGGTGGAAGGAACCGCCGTCACCTTGAGCGTTCGATGTCGTGCTTGCTAGATCCAAGGCGGCCGAATGGATGAGCGATCCCGCAGGGATTTGGCTTGCAGCACCCCCGATGATGTTTTGGAATTGAAGGAGAACTTGGGATGTGTTGGTGCCGCCAGCATCACGGAAGTCGACGAGGACGCTTGTGGCCGCTGCGTTGGAGACATCCGGGGTTGATTCCGTGAGTGCGGTATCCAAGACACCGGTATACCCGTTGGCATCCTGTCGATAGGACTGGGAAGTTGTGCTTGCCGGAATCCATTCGACTTCGAGTTTTGGTCGTTGATTTGGATCATCGTTTTCCGAGGCGGCAAACGCCCATCCATCGGCACGCGTGTCCCAACCTCGGAAGACCCATCCAAGGTTAGCGGCGCCATTCGACCAAGCTTGCAGGTCTGTGGTTACACCGATGAGGGTGGGGTTTGCGGCTGGATCGCTATTTGCAGCCGCAACGCCGATTTGCGAATCCCAAGCCAGGCGTGCTTCGGCATCGTCTGCTTGAACTGCAGGGATTCCATTTCGCGGTGCGACGCCATTACCAAAGGTATTCCACGTTTCGGTTTCAGGGTTCCAATCGGTGAGCATGCGGTGCAGTGTGGCACCATCACCACCATTTTTGGTGTGGAGAACTAATCGAGCCGAGACAATCGTTGCTCCCAGTGGGATTTGGCCGGCAGCGCCCCCAAAAAGGTTGTCGAATCGAAGTAGAACTTGGGAGTTCGCGGTACCGCCGTCCCAATCCACCAGCAGACCTTCGGTAACTGGATTGGCACCCACAGGAAGTGGATTGTCGGGTTGGTTTTCAGCGATCTGGATATCACCGGCACCCGAGTAGATACCTTGCCCGTAATCAACGCCCTGTTGGAATGCGAATCGGCGAGTAAGGGATTGGTCGACTGAGTAAACCGTCTCGGTGCTTGCTCCTCCATCTCCGTCCGTGAGTTGGAAGGTAACGCTTCGAGTGGCTGGCCGAAGTCGTTGACTTGTTGTAGCAAATACCACGGAGCGAGCTACTGCGTTAGTAGCTTCAATCGTCGCAGCGCTATTGAAAGTGACTGTAAGTGGCCGACTCGCACTTCCTTCAACCCAAGTACCAATCACCACGCCACCGAAAAGAACTTCGTTTCCGTTTAAGGAGACTTGCCCGGCTGCAGAACCTACCGAGCGAATGAAGAGTAGGTCCTCTGACGAACCTTGAGCGAGAGAGACGGTCAAGACACCGTTATCGAAATTTAGCGAGTCTGGATCAGCGATACTGAGTTGGCCGTCAATGGTCACTGGCACTGCACCGCTTGTTGATACCGAGTAGAAGATCGCGGTGCGAGATGCGGTGATGCTCGGGGCATCATTTACGGCTACGACTTCAACGAGCGTGAAAGCTTCATTGCTCAAACCACCTGACGGGCCTCCATCCCCATCATTGACTTGGAATTTTAGTCGACGGTTCGCGGTGCTTGGGTTCTCCGAGGAACTGGAGAAGGTGATATTCCGCATCAATGCCTGAGTCGCTTCAGGGGAGGCATTTACATTGAGATCGATTACGAGTGCTACTAAATTTGTCCCACCTGAGAGATTACCGATGGGAACCCCGCCGTAGGAGACCGCATTTCCAGCGAGACTGATTTCCCCTGCCCCAGTACCTTGGTTTCGCACACTGAGGATATCGGTATTCTCGCCATTTTCGGCAATAGCTACCGAGAGAAAACCGGAGGCAAAGTTCGCTGAATCGGAATCGGATAAAGTTGCGGTTGAAGCCACCAGAACGGGTGTAGCGTTTTCGCTGTAGCGAGTTGGCCCTTCGGAGACAGTGATACTCGGAGCATTGTTGTTGCTGACGGCGACCTTGAGCGTCACGAGTGTAGATACACTGATAAGATTCAAGTCGGTGGCCTTGTAATTGAACGTAACGTCTCCAGCGGTACCGTTATTGACGTAGGTAAATGAACCGTCAATGTTGAATACGAAAGAGGATGCATTTGCTGGATCTGCGGAATCCATGATAGCCCAAAGCAGTGAATTCGCTCCGTTGGGATCCGAGTCATTACTTAAAACGCCTGCGGAAGCATTGACCGTCAGCGTTCCACCTGGCTCGAGAGTGTACTCATCGGCATTGGTTGATGGTGCTTGGTTTGCATCACCGGGAACATTCACAGCCCCTGGAGTCAGGATGCCACCCGCTGGGAAGTTAGCGCTGCGGCTTGCTGCAACGCTGGTGTAGGTTAAGGAGGAGTTGGTTCCCACAAGGTCGCCACTGTACCAAGCGTTTGCATTGATCGCTCGATTATCGTGCAAGAACCGAGTCGCAGCCCCAGGTGGAAATGTTGCTGCTTGGGTTAAGATCGCGCCATAAGCGATGTCCCCTGCACCAC
>CAIJIZ010000632.1 GCA_903820735.1 uncultured Pirellula sp. | reverse complement strand
TCCACAAGTGACATTGTCGTAGGGACCGCGAGGTCCTTCTTGAAACTTCTAAATGCAAATGCCCAGCGAGCTCGTACTCTACGAACACAACGCGGCCTTCTAGCTCCGATCCTGTTTTTCTATAGCTGCTTGTGGAGTATCCCAGCAAGCTTTGCAGCAGAAGAACCAAAGTGGTTCGTTGGAGTTGCGAAAACCGACATCACCCCCGACGAACCCGTTCGCCTAAGCGGATACGCATCGCGCACAACCCCTACGACGGAAATCGAAGACCGCTTGTTCGCACGCGCCTTGATCTTGACCCCCGCAGTACCGCCAACACTTGTGCAATCACCCGGCGCACAATCACCCGGCGGTACGAACGGGACAGAAAGATCGGCGCAAGATCAGACGTCGCCGAACGTCGCAAAACCGAACGCAAAGGAAGCCTTGGTTATCGTTTCCATCGATGCGATCGGAATCACTTCGGTGATGACCGAAAATATCTTGAAGCGTGTCTTGCCCAAACTCGACATCCCTCGCTCCCGAATCGTCTTTTGTACGACCCACTCCCATACCGCTCCTCACCTTGATGGTTTAATCCCGAACCTCTTCGGCGTACCGTTTCCCGAAGCGGAACATCAAGCTATGTTGCGAACCACACAAATGACAGTCGATCGTATCGGCGATGCAATCTTAAAAGCCTTCGAGAATCAGAAGCTTGGGAAAGTGCATTACGGATTGGGTCGCGCCGAGTTCGCAATCAACCGTCGGATGTTAAAAGAAAACCAATGGGTGGGAATTGGAACGGTCGATAACGGACCGGTCGATCGCAATGTCAAAGTTCTCAAAGTCAGCGACGCCGCCGACAACCTGATTGCCGTAACGTATCAGTACGCTTGCCATAGCACATCAATCTCCCCAGATGCGAATCGAATCAGCGCCGACTGGGGTGGAATCGCCGCTGGAATTATCGAACAAGCCCACCCCGACTGCATCGCGCTACCCATCATCGGATGCGGTGCCGACGCAAATCCAAACCCGAGAGGAACAATCGAACTCTCACGTCAACATGGGGCCGAAATGGCCAAGGCGGTTCAAACCGTCATCGGAGGGGAGCTTAAACCTTTGCCCGCTCCTACCAACGCTGCTTTTACCCTCGTCGCCTTATCCTCGTCCGATCGCCCGAGTCGAGAGAAATTGCAAGCGATGCAGCAAAGTCCATCCGCCCACGAACGCAACTTTGCGAATACCTGGCTTGAAGTCCTTTCAAGAAAAGATCGCATCCCGGAAACCTATCCCGCACCGGTGCATCTCTGGACGTTTGGACAAGACCTCGGCTGGGTTTTTATGGGAGGAGAAGTCGTCGTCGACTATCAAATCCGACTCGAAAAAGAATTAAGTCAATTTCAAAACGTATGGGTTGCAGCCTACACCGACGATGTCTTTGCTTACGTCGCCAGCGAACGAGTTCGATTCGAGGGGGGATATGAAGTCGACGGCTCGATGCTCTATTACGGTCAACCAGGCAGATGGGATACAGGGACGGAAAATCAAATCGTCGATCGAGTACTTCAACTGACCAAACAAAAGCTACTTGCCGATCAACCTCGCTCACCGAAGGAATCGCTAGAGAGCATCGAAGTCCCTTCAGGCTGGACAATCGAATTGGTCGCCAGTGAACCACTAATTACCGACCCTGTCGGTATCTCATTTGGTGCGGATGGCAAAGTCTGGGTCGTCGAAATGTCCGACTATCCTCTCGGGGGAAAGTCAGGAGCGATCAAAACACTCGCCGATACCGATGGCGATGGCGTGATGGACCATTCAACGACATTTCTCGATGGATTGCAGTATCCCGCCGGTGTATATGCCTGGCGTGACGGGTGCATCGTCGCTTGCGCTCCGAATATCTTTTTCGCGCGCGATACCGATGGTGATGGTAAGTGCGATGAGAGGATCGAGCTCTTAACTGGGTTTCCGGAAGGGAATCCGCAGCACCGTGTCCACGGTTTTACATACGGGATGGACCACCGATTGCACTTCGGACCCGGTGGCGGTGCCGAACAGATTACGCTTACCGGTCGCGGACTGCTTAATCACCTCCCCGCGAATGCAACTCCCGAGGTTACTTCTGTAAAACCTGAATCAACGCTGCGTATCAGTGGATCGGATCTGAGTCTTGATCCCGACCGAGGAGAATTACAACTTGAAACAGGGGTGACTCAATTCATTCGCACCACCGATGAACTCGGAAATTGGTTCGGGAACGAAAACAGCTTGCCGATGTTCCATTACGTTTTTCCACATTCATGGATGGCGCAATCGGGATACTTTCCACCCAAAAGATATCACTTGATGACCGACCCGCCGAGCATTCCACCGGTTTTTCCTCTGAGTCAACAAGCCGACCGATTTAACGACTTGTACGCAATCAATCGCTTTACATCGGCTTGTAGTACCATCATCAATCGTGGGGCAGGGCAGGGGGAGGGAATGCGAGGATTCGCATTGGTCTGTGAACCGGTCCATAATTTGGTAGCTAGATATGAAGTAGCTCCCCTCGGTTTGACTTGGAAAGCTCAACGGATCGCCGAGGATGCTAAAAGCGAATTCATTCGCAGCAGCGATCCATGGTTTCGTCCCGTTCGAATCGAAAATGCCCCGGACGGAACACTTTGGGTTGTGGACATGTACCGATATGTCATCGAACACCCCGAGTGGATCCCTGAAGAGTGGCAACGTCGAATCAATCTGCGTGCGGGAGAGGATCGCGGACGGATCTACCGAATTCGTCGCACCGATTTTACTCCGCTGCCAATCAGCGATTTTAGCAAGCTATCTCAAGAGGCATTAATCCAGGAACTCGCCGGCCCAAATTCGGCCCGTGCAGATCTAGCTCAACAGATACTCATCGCACACTGGCAAGAAAACAAATTGCAACCTGACGCTCTCGAACAACTTCAAAGACTCTTATTTGAGTCCGTCGAAGTCAGGTCGCAAATTCGAATCGGTCATATGCTGCTGCGCATCCAAGCCATCCCCGTCGAGAAGTTAAACACATCCGCCAAAGACCTTTTCCCCGCGACACAAAAACTGCTGATGGACCAATGGCATCAAATCCAACCGATGCTTGTGCAAAACAGCAAAGACGATTTCCGAGAGAGGTTTCTAACCCAGGTCGATAAGCAATCTCTATTGGATTCGCCCGCGATGGCACTTTCCTATGCTGTCCTCGCAAGCCAATCCGGTGAGCGGTTCTCCGCAACGATTGCCAAAGTGCTTGTTGCACACGCGAACTATTCGTGGTTGATACAAGGAACTCACTTTCTTGCTCCCGGATCGGTAGATGGTATCCTCCGGCAAACACTTTCCAGCGCACAAGAAGTGAATAACGCGCGACGCATCATCGAGGCGCTCGTGCAACGCTGCAGCCCTGAACTCAAAAGTGAGTTACTGCGCTCCATCGCGGAAGAAGTCCCAACCGATGCTTCAAATCCCACGCGACCAACTTGGCACTTTCTGCTAGCCAAGCAATTTTCGACTGCCGATAGCACCGGCCTAGACAACGACGCGATCGATCGATTGCTCAATGCCGCAAGGGCCCAATGGAATCAGTACTTAACACATCCTGATTCGGCGAATACAGCCACCCTTGCTGCATCCATGGAACTACTATTCTCGCGCATGGGAAGAAACTGGACCGACGACCATCAACGATTTCTCTCAGCACTTACCCTTGGGCAATCAGGTCCGCTTGATGCCGAACTGACCAGAGGTTTATGGCGGTCCGAAAACGATGCAGAGGACAAAATTCTCGATGGTTGGTCCAAACTCTCCGCGGAGAGCCGGCGAGTTGTCTTGAACTTATCGATGACCCACGGAAGATCTTTTGAGCTACTCTTGCATCGTATTCAAGCGGCTAAGATTCCGATCCAGGACATCGACGCATCGACACTCCAACAACTCAGGGATTCTAACTTTTTCGGAAGCGACAACCTCAAACGAGAGCTCTTCGGAGATCCGCCTGGTGCCGACCGACCTGAAATCGTCCGAAGCGCATTAAAACATTGGCCATCGAAAACAGATCCAAGTGTTGGGCAAGCGGCTTATAAGAAACACTGCGCAGCGTGTCACGATCCGAGGCCCCAGGGTGAGCAGATCCAAGAGGCGCTCGGCCCGAACCTTCGGGGACTAAGTCACTGGACCAACGAAGCCTGGATGACAGCGATTCTTGATCCGAATCGCTCGGTGGAAGAGAAGTACTGGGTATTTCAAGCCAACACGGTCGATGGTGAGTCGCTTGTTGGGCTCAAGATTCAAGAGGATGATCGATCCATCGAATGGGTTGATGCGACCGGAAAAATTAGCCGCATCGAAAAAAGCGTCTTGAGTGAATATCGGGTTTCGCAGCGCTCGCTCATGCCCGAAGGCTTCGAACAACTTCTCTCCCCGGAGGATCTCGCCGCCGTTGTGAGTTTCCTACGAAGTGATTCCCAGGACCGAAGATAGCCTCTTTCAGATTACGCCCCCGCTCTCGGTCCTCTCTGTGCCTCTGTGCCTCTGTGTTTCCCCCCCCCCCCTACTTACTCACTTTTCTTCGGCGGCCAAGGAACCACATTTGCCCGATCCGCATAAGCCCGGTATTGCTTTCGGAGTTGCTCGACTCGTTCAGGGTATTTCTCAGCGAGATTGTTCGCTTCGATCCGATCGACCGAAAGGTCGTAGAGTTCCCACGGTTTTGCGTGTTTCGCCACTAATTTCCAATCCCCGACTCGAATCGCGCGATTCCCTTCGTGCTCCCAATACAAGCCCTCTCGTTCGATAGGAGAATCGTTGAAAGCAGGTATCAGCGAGCGACCTTCCAAGGGAGTTGCGTCAGTTGGGTAACGTGTTTGAGCCACATCGAGCAACGTTGCAGCGATATCGATAAGGTGTCCAGGTTGCGATCGCCATTGGCCTGGCGTTTTGATTCCTTGTGGCCAATGCACAACCAATGGAGTACTGATTCCACCTTCGTGAACCCAGTGTTTGTATTCACGAAAAGGGGTATTCGAGACGTTGGCCCAGTTCTCACCGTAACCAATATATGTATCAGCAGGTCCGGGAAGAACGTTGGGGCCCATCCGAACCGGATAACCGTCCCGGGTTTGGCTAGGAACACTACCGGCGGTCGCGAAATCGGTTGGCGCCATAGGGGGTAGTGTCGGAGCGTCAGGTTTGGCGATGTTGGGATGGTTTTTATTTCCCTGCCGGCCCATTCCTTCTGCGCATCCTCCGTTGTCTTGCATGTAGAAGATAAGTGTATTTTCCAATTTGCCTTGAGCTTCAAGTTCCCCGACGATACGTCCGATCCCGTGATCCATCCGATCGATCATCGCTGCATAGACTTCCATGCAAGCCGCTTCCCAGGCTTTGTTTTCGATAGAATCCCATTTGCCGATGCCATCAGGCAACATTAGATCGTTTGGCAGGAGCCCGATGGATTTCGCTTTTTCGTATCGAGCCTTGCGTATCGATTCATATCCGCTGTCATACTTACCTCGATACTTTGCAATATCCTCGGGCAGGGCGTGCATCGGCCAATGGGCGGCGGTATAAGCGACATAAAGGAAAAAAGGTTGCTCTGAGGATTCCTGATGATGATCTTGAAGAAATCTCACAGCGTGATCTGAGATCGCATCGGTGTAGTAATAGTTCGCTGGTTGATATAGGGGGTCAGCATAAGCCGATAGCATCGTGTTATCTCGGACCAGCGACGATGGGTCGAAGAAACTACCCGCTCCATGAATGGTGCCGTAGAATCGATCAAATCCACGTTGCAATGGCCACTGCTCCTTCGGAGCGTTTGGTCCTGCATGACGGGTCACGTGCCATTTGCCGACGCCGTAACTACGGTATCCCGAAGGACGAAGCATCTCGGGGATCGTGCGACAAGAATCGTTTAGATTGCCGCGATACCCTGGCAATCCCCGATCCTCCATCATGTGCCCAACCCCAGCTTGATGTGGATAGAGTCCGGTCAACAAACTCGCGCGCGTCGGGCAGCACCTCGCCGTGTTGTAGAATTGCCGAAATCGCAAGCCATTGTTCGCTAGACGGTCGAGGTTGTCCGTTCGTATCTCACCGCCGTAGCAACCGATGTCAGAGATTCCCATGTCATCGCTTAAGATGACCACAAAGTTAGTCTTAGACGCAGATTCCGCTGGCTTTACATCAGGTGCGAGAGCCGGTTGCGGTTTAGATGTAGGTTCCGCCGCATCGCATACCGCCAGCAGTGAGCTTGCGACGTACCCGATACATAACGTCGTTATCCGAACCGAAAGAACGCCACGAAACAACGAACTCGACTTACTCATGACCAAAGAAAATAGCATCGACGTTGCCTCTTAAGAGTTGTGTTCCAAGTTCGACAGCAAAGGTCTCGCTGAGTCCCCGTTCACAGACGATCGACTCGGCAAGGACGTTGGCCAAGATACGTTTAAACATACGGTACTTCGGCAAGATGAATTCAAGCTTGTATGCATCGCTATAATAACCAATGATTTTATTGCGAGGGATCGCATCGATGCGAGCACGCAAATCGTGACGAATGAAAGTCGGTGTATTGCTGTACCACCAATGCCCATTGGCAATCACATTGGGGAAAATCCAAGCGTAGTCGACAAGCTCCTGGTTGCTGACCGAAGCCAGCACCGAGATCGGAAATCGAACCGTAGGAAAACTGTTGAACAAGTCCGCGTACTGGATCATCGACCAGCGTGAATCGTACAAATCCTGGCCTTGGTAAACTCCGGTAGGATAAACCTTGCGATTCACCCCGATCATTAAATCAAACGGAAGATTCGTATCTTGGCAAAACTCTGCAAGTCTCCAAAACACCCAATAGGAAACCGTATCGCGATCCGCTTGATTCGCTTGACCAGCAAGTACTCGTTGCAGAGACGCTTCCGCAGCCGCATCGACTACGGGGACTTCTCGAGGCGTGAACCAAGGAGGTAACGAAATCGCACAAGCTCGCACTTGGTATTTCACAAAGTGCGCGAAGAGCGTGCCGATTGCGTGTCGAAGCTCCGAAAGCTTCGTCACTTCGAATCCTGTCGCTTTCGCCAACCGCTCACGCGTTTGTGGCAAAGCAAGGTGAAACACAAGGTCATCCGTGCGCAAGCATGGGACGTACCTGTAGGTATCGAAATCATCGAGTGGATCATCGAAATCGTTCGTCAAAAATATTCTCTCAACCTTGCTCTTGCGAAGCACTTCGTCTTCCCAAGTTGGCTCACTCATTTTGGTTGCCGCTAAGTCAAAAACCGTTTCCCAATTCGACCGATCGATTGTCTCCCCTTGGAAACCGAATAACTCTCGCGCCAATTCGACGAACCACGACCACTGCACCGAATGATTGATGTGATGCAAATACTCGAATAACCTGGAAACCTTCTCTTTGGGACTGATCCCTGGCTCCTCGATCCTCTCACGAGGCATCCCGGCCGAATGCGCTAACTCTGTGTAATAGTGGTATCCAAGCAAATCAGCGATGGACTCAGATGCAGGTGAACGGGGATTGATATGCGAGTGAGGATCGACCAGGGGTACCGAATCGAGTGCGTCAAAGATTGTTTGGGAAAGTGACATGGTTAGGAATTAGGAATTAGGAATTAGGAATGGAATTTGAATGGGGGATGGAGGACCTGGCGAAAAGGTACACATAGTTGGCGCGGCGAAGATTCTAGCCGCCGGAGACAGGGGGGATCAAATCCACTATTAGGTCTTTTTTGCCAAGTGCGGGATGTGAATAATTCTCGGTGCAATTCTCGTTCGAATTGACCTCGGTCCAGCCGGGCAAGATCGCTTCATCTGCAAGAAATTGCAATTCGCTCGCAACGCGACTTGCCATGACCAACCCCCCAATTTTGGGATGTTCGTCCGCAAATTGG
>CAIJIZ010000631.1 GCA_903820735.1 uncultured Pirellula sp. | reverse complement strand
GCGTAGGCAACGGCGCTCCTAGAAATAAAGCTCCCGTTAACTCGGGCGCACTCGAGGTCGATACACCACCGCATTCCCAAAGCAACTTTCCTTCCTCGGGCATACTCCAAGCTTGAAGAACGTTATTCGTCCTTATCATCTGACCGCGGCCCAATTGACCATTCTGACCGACCGCAAAACTCTCACCAACCTCCAATGCGGAAGTTTCGCTGACGCTGTATATCCGCTCGCTGTCTAACGATAACTGGCTTGTCGTGAAATCGCCCCACACGCGTCGTACCAAATAATCAGGTGCAGGTAGACCCAGCGAATAGCCATCGCGTTCTTGAGAGTTCTCGAATGAGAACCCAAGTGGCGTGCCGCTAAAGACGATCGGCCAACGAATCTTGCCGCTGCGTGCATCGATCGCCAAGATGCGCTGATCGTACGATGGGATAAGCACCAACCCATTGCCCGTAGCGATAGGGACTCTCGTTGGAATCACATGCGACTTCCTTTCGGAAATCTGCTTGCGCATCGTGCGTTCGAGATTCTCCTTGTGCTGTGTTGATTCATGCAAATCCACTAGCCATCGCAAAATCGGAACGGGCCGCCCCCCGAGAGTGTTGGCATTTCTGTCCATTTGCCCACCCTCAAACATCGGCCAGCGAACACTGCGAACCACACGCTTGATCGGCTCCTTCGATACCGACTCCAAAATGGAATCAGCAGCGGTCTTGTCATTCCAGCCAACCTTCGCGCCATCCCAATCAACGGAGACATTAGGAAAGTATTCGCGAACACGTTCCAGGAGTATCAATGCATCGGCTTTGGGAACAACCGCTGCTTTCGTAGCAAGAGCAAGGACTCCAAGGGATGGGCCAAACCGTTCACGCGCACGTGGTTGATCGACAAGTCGTTCCAACGTCGCGGCTGCCGTGGTCACCGAACCATTGGCAATGTCCCGATTCGATAACAACAACCCCGCATCGAGCCCAGCTTCTGTAAAGCTATAGCGACTCGCGACCTGACGAAGCAATCCTGCGTCCTCTTCTTCGATAGCGTTCTCAAGCAACTGACGGGCACGAACACCATAACGCAATTCGATTGATTGTTGAGCTTCTTTAGGAAGCGATTCAAGCAATCGCTTCGCTTCGCCTAAAATTGTTCCTGATCCTTCCTTGCCTCGCGCACCGATAGGGATGAAATAGTCTTCGCCAAGCCCTTGCTCCCCAGCTTGATCTTCAAGTCCAAGGAGTTGTCCCAAGGCCACCACGGCTTCGCCCCACTGCTCCTTGGATATCGATTCCTGAGCGTCACCTAAGAGTACCTCGACTTCCCGAGGTGCCGTCATCAACAACCCTTCCGGCATCGAAAAGCGGCTTTGGAAGCCTTGCGCAAATGCAGTCCCTGGAGCACACAGCGCAGCGAGCAAAACCCCGGATCGCCACAGGATTGCGAAAGGGAGTTTGCGAAGCGCTACTGATGAAGATTTCGATGGGATTCGCAGACTAGGTACGGCTCGTCGCACAGACATGGATAGCCCCGGCAATTTCCTGGGAATGGTCAGACGGTCAGCAAAGCAGCCGTCCACGGGGTCGGCACAAGCCGGCGCGAGAGGCTGCATGAGTATCAGTGTACCGGAAAACAGTCCCTTTTCGCAGTTCCCACCCCAATTTCCGCTTAGTACTGTTTTCCCTGCGCCCATCTCCGTTTCCCAACGCCTATCTCCTGGGGGTCACAAGCAGTAACGCTACCGTGACCACTTGCGCTGTTCGGCTGGTAATTTAACGGTCCTTCCGGTTATTTCCCGGGTATAAGCATCACTCCGCTGCTGCCTCGCTGACCCATCGGGTTACCATTGCATGGCCAACGGCCACCACTCACATCAATGGTAACCCGAAGTGTAAACGAGGAAGCTGCAGTACACGCTTCATCGTCCATACGCGCGTTCTGCGTAAGCCCCACGCTCAATAAAACGATCAGCTTGAGCAACTGCTGCTGATGCAATCAACCGTCACTCCACTGCTGCCTCGCTGACGCGTCGGGTTACCATTGCTTGGCCAACGGCCACCACTCACATCAATGGTAACCCGAAGTGTAAACGAGGAAGCTGCGGTACACGCTCCATCGTCCATACGTGCG
>CAIJIZ010000630.1 GCA_903820735.1 uncultured Pirellula sp. | reverse complement strand
GTACTAGCAAAAACCTTTCAACGCAAGAAGCAGCGGGCAAAAATCACCCTCACGCTCTCTCGTTGGGGGCTTTACCCCCCCTTGAGACCAGTTAGTTCGCAGGTAGGCGAATTGCGTTCGCATCGATTCTTGCGTTCGCATCGATTGCGATCGCTTGAACCCCGGCGGCAACCAGCAGGCAAAGTTGCAGCTTCACTGGGTTACTGCATCCCTGGGTTACTGCACCCCTGTTACAGCTTCGCTGCTCGGTCTGCGTGTTTTTTTCGACGGTCCGCAAATCTGCGGTTGTCCCGCAAGAGTCAATAAAAAATCCTCGGTACCGGTTCCTTCACTGAGATCTCTTGAGACTTCAGCGCGGACACCAATGCTTCCGAGGACTTGCGCAGCGGTTACAGAAGTAACGACTAGCTAGCGGCAACCGGATTCTTCTTGACGTTGCGTCCAAGACGAGCGAGTGCTTGTTCTTGGGCTGCCAAGTGGGTGCCGTTCGTGCCGTACTTCTTGATTAGGATCTTGGCATTATCGCTCGGTTGAGCACCAACGCTGAGCCAATGATCGATGCGCTCGCCTTTGAGAATGGCGCGAGCGTCGGTTTCTTTACACTTTGGATCGTAGTGGCCAAGTTCTTCCAAAACGCGGCCATCTCGTGGGCTACGTTGATCAATTGCGCACAAACGATAAAAGGGTCGATTCTTGCGTCCCAGACGCTTCATTCGAATTCGTACCGCCACAGATCGGATCTCCGAGGATGGATAAACAAAGGGATAATATTGCGACTTTGAGGGATTAGATAATAGCGAGTTGCGAAGGGAAGCGGGAGGGAGAAAATCGATAGGTTTCTTGATTTTTTCAAGTCCCACTCTTCGCACGGGCAGGTTTTCCGGGCTTCTACCAAGCCTAACAAGAAGTTTTTCTGCACAACAAGCCGTTTCGCTCGGTAAATCCAAGGGCTTTCCACCACACCTACAGCCGTTCGTGCAGCTCGATTGACCAAACGCGGATCGGGGGAAAACGGATTGAGCAAAAAGCGTTCCTAATGGAAGGTTATTTGGGAATTGATACTGCACTTTCATACTTTTGAGGGTTAGAATTAAGGGTGTCCTACGGCGGCAGCGCTGCGGGTTGCTGGATTCGTCACTCGCTTGGAATCGGTTATGCGTCTCTCCTTCGGACTGGAAACGCGACAAATACAGACCCAGAAACTGGCTCCCCGGATGATCCAGTCGATGGAGATTCTGCAATTACCGATCATGGCATTGCAGGAGCGGATCGAGCAGGAGATGGAAGAAAACCCGATGCTCGAAGTCGCCGAGCGGGATGAATCGCTTCCTGAAGAAGAAGCTAGCGAGCCGGACGGAGCGACGAGCTCTCGGACCGAAGATGAGCGGGAATTGGTGGTCAAAGACGGTTCTTCGAACGCCGAAGATTTCGAGCGGCTGGAGAACATGGGCAACGACATGCCCGACAACTTCGACGATTTCCGCCGCTCATCGAATCGGATCGACGAAGACGGAGATCGCCAGCATGACTTGATGGCCAACGCGATGGAGCGCCCCGAATCGCTGAACGATTTCCTGCTTCATCAGCTCGCCGAACTGGATATCGATGACGATATCGAAAAGATCGCCGAGCGGATTATCTCGTGTCTCGACGCCCGCGACGGTGGGTACTTCAAGTCGTCGCTAATCGACATGCTTCCTCCCGATCACAAACCTGAGGATCTAGCCAAAGCCGAGGAAGCCCTCCGCGTTGTTCAGTCGCTTGAACCCGCCGGCATCGCCGCTCGAAACCTTCGCGAGTGCTTGCTGAGCCAGCTTACCGACGAAACCGAGATGGCGGACAAGCTTCGGGTGATCATCGGTTCTCACTTGGATGACTTGGCTGAGAACCGGATGAATGCGATTCAAAAGAAAACCGGTTACTCGATCGATACGATTCAAAAGATCCGCGAAGAGTTGCACAAGCTTAATCCCAAGCCTGGCGCTTCGTTCATGGAGACCTTCGTCCCGTTGGTCACCCCGGACATTATTGTCGAGCGAAGCGAGCAAAGCGGCAACGATCCGAACCAAGATGGTGGCTACGTAGTTCGACTTGTCGACGACTACATTCCGAACCTTCGCATCAGCGAATACTACCGACGTCGTTTGATGGATCCGAAAGCGACGGAAGAGGAAAAGGAATTCATCAAGCGTAAGGTAGGCAGCGCCCAGTGGCTCATCGAGTCGATCCAGCAACGCCGCCGCACCTTGACTCGTGTGGCTCAAGCGATCGTCGACTATCAGCACAAGTTTCTCGATGAAGGCCCTGAGGGGATCGAGCCTTTGAAGATGCAGCGGATTGCCGACCAAGTCGGCGTACACGTGACGACTGTTTCGCGAGCGGTGGACGACAAATGGATCCAGACTCCTCGAGGGATCTTCCCCTTGCGTCGCTTCTTCGTCTTCGGCACCCAGAGCGCCGACGGGGATGACGTAGCTTACGAATCGATTCGGCTCAAGCTACAAGAGATCATCGACAAAGAGAACAAATCGCATCCGTGGAGCGATGATGAGTTGATGGAGGAGTTGAAGAAACATGGTTTGAGCGTTGCACGCCGAACCATCACCAAGTACCGCAAGAAGATGGGCATCCCATCATCGCGCCAACGACGCGATTGGAGCGTCACCGGTAGCTAGTCCATCGTCAGCCAGTCCAACGGCTTACCGGGCAGCTAGTCCAACGACTTACCTGGCCGAGGTTGTGTGTTGAGTGACTCCCAAGGTTTCGGATAGTAGTAAGTTGGGACGAAAGCCCCACTGCGATTCTTGTAGTTTCCGTTGCAGTAGTTGGTCTGCCAAGCCATCGCTTCTTGGCTTGATGGTTCTATTTTGTAAGCGATCCATCCGGGCCAGTATCTTGGACGATTGTACTCCTGGCGGTATTCCGGAATGCTTTTTGAAATCGCGTGTGGAAAGAAGTCAGGACGTTGGATTGCCGGATCCAAGTAAGTCCCTTCGAACCAGTTATGCTTCGTCGCAGCATGCTTCATAACGCCGCTTCCGATCCCTCCCGGATGATGGTGTGCACCGCCGGTATGATGGTGTGCACCGCCGGGTGCGGCGACTTGGGTACCGAGCAAGTGGGGTTCACCGGCGAGGAGATCAGCGGTGTTTAGGAAGTTTCCCAGCAGCAGAGCCGATGCGCACAGGGCGTGGGACGCGACTTGGGGCAAGGAGTGGGGGGCGAGTGGGTTCATCATTGCGAAAAAGCACCTTGCGAGGGGATCAGAACCGGTACAAACGGTACACCTTACCTTATTCATTCGGTAGAACGGGGGGGATTCCTTCAAGAGAACTTCGAGAATGGAGAATTGCGAATGGGGAATTGCCGGCGAGTAAACTTGCCGGCGAATAAAGTTGCCCGCGGGCAGAGCCACCAAGACGCCCACGAGTAGTCTTTTTGTTCAATCACTAACCTACACCTAACCACCTTTTAAGCTGCTTAGTCTGGTCTGGGCCAAAACATCCAACCGCGACTATGCATTTCTGCGATCGGGAAATACTTTCCCAAGGCTCGTAACTGTTCAAACTGGCGTCACACGGCAGAAAGCCTATCGCCTATAACACATCAAAAAACGAAACCGGACGGCCTGGGTCGTGCCGTCCGGTTCGTTAGTTTTGCTAAGTGTAAGAGATCGAGATCGCTCTCCTACGCTTGCTCTGTCTCACACTCGACTAGAACGTGAAGACCATGTCGCCGCCAATGGCTGCTTGGCTGGCTGCCTTGTCTTCGTTGAACCCAAACCGGCTCTTGTCCCATACCCAGCGAACTTCTGGACGGAACAAAAGGTTCGCATGTGCTCGGTAGTTGGTGCCAACGGTGTAGTTGTATAACTCGTCGTTGTGCGCCCCACCAAAACCAGATCCGCCGTAGTTGAACCACTCGAATCGTTGTCCAAGCGACCAACGATCGTTCATTTGGTAAACCAAGTAGTTGATGTTACCGTACGTGTTGCGAACAACCGCGTCCGTATCGTTGGTGGTGTACAAAACGTCGGTCTGGCTGATGTAAGTCAACTTGTCGGTCAAATTACCGATCAACATCACGTTCTGAATCCCGCCTCGCTCGTTCGCATTCAGCGACTTGCTCTCGCCAAATCGACCGAGAACCGAGTTCCACAAGAACGTCCACTTGTCGCTAACCTTGGTCTTGATACCGCCGATGTATGCATCGCCGTTATCTTCGAATCCACTGTCCCAGCCCATCACGTAGCCGTTGAACAACTGGGTGTCATCGTTGACCTTGTAGGTTGCCAATGCACCGGTATGGGTGAAAGGCTCAGCATTGTAGAACGTGAACTGACGGCTGTAGAAGAAGTTCCCCGTAGCCGCTACCACTTCGTTCCCGACAATCGTGAAGAAGTGACCTGCTTTGACGCTCAAGTCACCGTAGGCGACTTCACCGTAAGCTTGTGGCAAGGAATGGCCGTACTGACCGCCATTATCCCAGCCGTTGTCCCAGTGGTTGTTCGCAATACCGAACGACTGTGTGTCAGGTGCATCGGTACCATACAGGTAATCGACGCGACCACCCAATCCAAATCCATCGCTGCCATCAGCGATGCGTTCTGCAAAGAACCATTGCTGCCCAAGCTGAATCTTCTTGGGGTAGGTGTTGAAGCTGTAAGGATTCGCATGCGAGTGATATCCAACGCTCGTCCAACCACCGATGTTGAATCCACCGATCGGCTCTTTGACAAGCTTCCATGGATCTCCAAGAGCACGGCCCGTTCCTAGCAGACCGCAGCCGAATAATCCGCTGCTGCCACCGATCGAGTCGCAACCGCTAGCGTCGCAGCCGTTGCCTAAATCGCAACCAGCACGTCCACCCAAAGCTGCACCCAACCCACCTGTGTTGTCACAACCGCCCGCTCCAGCTCCATTGCCGGTATCGCAAGCTTGATTGTTGTCGCAAACCGCAGAAGCTTGAACAACGTTTGTTGCCGAAGCCTTCGCGACTGCTGGTCCTGTAGATGCATCGTCATAATAGCTGTAGTACGATGCAGGGGAATAACGCGGAGCGGCGGTTCGGTTGGTTTGACCGAAGGCCGACCCCGAAATGCAAGCGCCGGCAATCATTGCACTGAGCGCAAGTCGGTTCATCTTCATAGTTCTGGAACTCCTATCCTGAACAAATCGGCAACGAAGAAGCGATGATGATTCGGCCGTCAACAGTTGATGGGCCAAGGATCAGGCGGGATGTTCATGCCGCCGACGTACCTGCTCCCCACTTACCCACCGGGCATATCGCCCAAATGCTCAGAAGTCGCTCGGTTCATCCATGAACACACTGCTCGCAGTCTAACTTCGGTGTTTCGTCTAGG
Source organism: uncultured Pirellula sp. (assembly GCA_903820735.1). Classification (GTDB taxonomy): domain Bacteria; phylum Planctomycetota; class Planctomycetia; order Pirellulales; family Pirellulaceae; genus JBKCUI01. The sequence continues at coordinate 11,514 of CAIJIZ010000630.1, read as the reverse complement.
TAAAATTAACGGTAAACTCCCTTTGTCATGCTCTGATTACAACGGAAATGCCTTGAGTTGGTAATCTGTTCGGGTTATGCAAGAATACCTATCACCCCCGGCACAATTCCACCCACCCCACCCACCCCACCCAATGCTTGACTACCAACTTCGCACTCGACTCGTGGCCGGGGAGAATGCCATTGAACAACTCGGAACGCTAGCTAAAAGCCTCGGGGCCTCCAGAGCCCTCGTCGTCAGCGATCCAGGTGTCCTCGCCGCAGGCATCTTCCAAAGAGGAATCGATTCCCTTCAAAAAGCTGGTTTCGAAACCTGCGGATTCCACCAACTCACCGAAAACCCAACCACCGAACACGTCGATGCCGGCTTGCAACTCGCAAAGTCCTTCCAACCTAACCTCCTCGTCGGACTCGGGGGTGGCTCAAGCATGGACTGCGCCAAAGGGATAAACTTCCTGTTATCCTGCGGTGGCCGTATCGCAGATTATTGGGGAGTGGGAAAAGCTACCAACACAATGCTTCCCCTAATCGCGATCCCCACCACCTCGGGTACCGGCAGCGAAATGCAATCCTTCGCTCTTATCAGCGATGCTGCTACTCACGTGAAAATGGCTTGCGGGGACCCCAAAGCCGCACCGGCAATCGCCATCCTCGATCCTACCTTGACCCGCTCGCAACCACCCCGCGTCACGGCCCTCACCGGAATCGATGCCCTGACCCACGCCCTCGAAAGCTTCGTTACCACCAAACGAAACGCCATGAGCGATTGTTATGCAAGGGAAGCTTGGACTCTCCTCGCACAAGGCTTTCCTCGCGTCATCGAAAATCCAGATGACATGCAAGCTCGTTCCCAAATGCAACTCGGTGCAGCCTTCGCCGGAATGGCCATCGAAGCTTCCATGCTCGGGGCCGCTCACGCATTAGCAAATCCACTGACAGCGTTTCTCGACGTGCCCCACGGCCAAGCCGTCGGTATTATGATGCCGCACGTCCTCCGCTTTAATGCAACAACCAGCAATCCAACAACCAGCGATTCTGCGGCCAGCGGGAACGCCTCCGCCGTCTCCGAGAAATACCGCGAACTGGCTCGACTCCTACCCGAAACAAGCCACCTCGGTACTTCCTCTCCCGCCGAAACCCTCGCGGTTACTTTTCAAAACTGGCTTGAACGCGCCTCCCTGGCCACCCCACTGTTCAAGCTTCCCAACTGGAAAACGAAACTCGCCGAATTCTCCTCCGAGAGTGAACTGATCGAAGCCATGGCCGCGATGGCCAGCAAACAATGGACCGGTTCGTACAACCCCCGCCCAGCAAGCACCAGCGATTTCGCAGATCTCTACCACGCGGCAAACCGCTAAAGCCAACTCTTACTTGTGCCGCAAAATCCTCGCTCTCGCTCCCCCGTTCCCCAATTGCGATGATTAACCAACGTTATTGGGCAGGTTTTCAGCAAGTCCCCTTCGGCATTTATTAACCATAATCAACGAACTGAACTACAATAGGGACCCGAGTTCACAGTTTTCAGCTCATTGCCCGATCTTTCCTGATCTGCAAAACCAACCTTTAACCACTTCAGAATCTTCATGAGCCAATCCGATTCTTCGTCGCTGACCAAAGAACAACAACTGACGGATCAGGAAGTCCACGCGATCGATCAACTCCGTTCCTCCTACGGACGGTTCTGCAGCGAGCTTGCCAAAGTCATCGTCGGGCAGCGAGAAGTGATCGAGCAACTAGCGATCTGCTTATTCGCACGTCGTCACGCTTTGCTCATGGGTGTGCCCGGTCTAGCGAAAACTCTCTTGGTTAGCAAAATTGCCGAGACGATGTCGCTGGGTTTTAACCGTATTCAGTTCACCCCCGACTTGATGCCCATGGACATCACCGGCACGGATATTCTTCAAGAAACCGCCGAAGGTCGACGTGAATTCCAGTTTATCCCTGGACCGATTTTCGAAAACATCATCCTTGCAGACGAAATCAACCGCGCCCCACCAAAGACCCAAGCCGCGTTGCTTGAGGCTATGCAAGAACAGCGTGTGACCGTCTTGGGCAAGACCTTTGACCTTGAGTCTCCTTTCATGGTGCTCGCGACTCAAAACCCGGTCGAGCAAGAAGGGACTTATCCGTTGCCCGAAGCCCAGCTTGATCGTTTCATGTTCCTCGTCGAGCTTGATTATCCAAACGAGGAAGAAGAAATTCAAATCGCGCGGACTACCACCGGAGATGACATGGTCAAACTCAACGGGGTTCTCAGCGGCGAAGAAATCCTGCACTATCAACGGCTTGTGCGACGCATCCCGGTGGCTGACCATATCTACGAGTACGCAGCCAAGCTTGTTCGCAAAACCAGACCGCAATCGCCGACCGCTCCCGATTGGTTGAAGCCGTTCGTCAGCTGGGGAGCTGGACCTCGCGCCGTACAGAACTTGATCCTTGGAGCCAAGAGCCGTGCGGCGTTGCAAGGTAGCTACATGGTGCGACTCGAAGACGTACAGTACGTGGCTAAGCCTGTCCTCGTCCACCGCTTGATCACAACCTTCGCGGCCCAAGCCGAAGGGGTCTCTGCCAAGCAGATTGTCGCCCGACTCATCGACGAGACACGATAAGCACATGCTCAACGTCACCCGCTCCTTCCTCGATCCGCAGATCATTGCTCGGCTCGCGGCCGTTCCGTTAAAAGCTCGGCATGCGATGCAAGGCAACGTATCGGGACGACATGCATCCCCTCACCGTGGTAGCAGCGTCGAATTTGCGGAGTACCGCAAATACGTTCCCGGCGACGATCTTCGTCGTCTCGATTGGCGCGCTTTCGGACGCACCGACCGATACTACGTCAAAGAGTTCGAAGCCGATACGAACTTGCGCTGCTGTGTGGTACTCGATACGAGTGGCTCGATGGGCTACGCATCCAAAGGGATGCTTACGAAAATCGACTACTCCCGACGCATCGCAGCTACCCTGGCTTATCTCGCAGCCCAACAAGGGGACGCAGTTGGACTAGCCACCGTCGCCGAGAAGATCGTTCAAAACATCCCCGCCAAACGCTCTGCGGCCCATTTGAAACTTCTTTTCGACACCTTGGAGAAAACCAAACCTCAAGGTGAAACCCAACTGCCGCAAATCCTCGACGAGTTGGCCGAAACCGTTCGCCAACGTGCACTGGTCGTGATCATCTCGGACTTCTTTGTACCCACCGACGAACTCAAACGCTGCTTCGAACATCTTCGATTCCGCAAACATGACGTCGCAGCTTTCCACCTCCTCGATCCCCAAGAAATCGAATTCGCATTCGGCAGACCGGTTCGATTCGTCGATATGGAAGGCAACACCTCTATCTTTGTCGAACCAAGCGAAATAGCGGACAGATACCAACGCGCCCTTGCGACTTACTTGCAAGCCATGCAGAAATTGACCCTTGAAACCGGAGTCGATTATCACCGCATCCAAACCAACGAATCCTACGAACACCCCTTGATGCGATTCTTGGTAGCCCGCACACGAGGACGAGGCGTGCGATGAACTTTCTACAACCTTGGATGCTCCTAGCCCTGCCGCTAGCGGCTATCCCGATCATCATCCACTTGGTCAACCAACGACGATTTCAAACCGTCCCTTGGGCCGCCATGCGGTTCTTGCTCGATGCGACCAAGATGTCTAGCGGATACACCAAACTGCGGCAGTGGTTGATCCTCGCGATGCGTACCCTCGCCCTCGCGGCCTTGATCCTCTTTACCGCCCGTCCTCTGACAAGCGGACTGCTCGCTCTCCTAGGAGGTGATGCGAACCGTGTCGCAATCGTCTTGCTCGACCGATCCCCAAGCATGGCCGAAATTCCAACCGGGGCGTTGAACTCCAAACTAGAACAAGGGATCGATCAGCTCGCGGAAACATTCAAGACGCTTGGCATCCAACGCATCGTGCAAATCGATCCGCTCGCCGAGAAACCCGAAGAGTTCCCATCGGTCACCCAATGGCTTCGAGCCGCACCTCGGGACGCTTGGAGCGCGACGAGCGATATCCCCGGCCAACTCGAAAAAGCACTTCTGTATGCCAAGAACAATCCGTCGGGAAACACGATGGTTTGGCTCTGCTCCGATATGCGCGATAGTGACTGGAAAAGCCAAGACGGACGCTGGAAAGGTGTTCAAGACGGCTTTCGAGCCTTGGGCCCATCCATCCGATTCTCCATCCTCGATCTATCGCAAAACGATCTGAATCCCACCGCCGCGAACCGCTCGATCCGAACGACCGAAGTCCGCCGAGTCGAAGCCGAAACCGGCCCCGAACTCGCTTTGAGCTTGAGAATCGAACAAGCCGGCGCGAGCTTCCCCGCTCAAGGGACAGCCGGCAATAACTCGGGTGACAAATCCGTTGATAAGACGACCGAAAACACAACCAATATTCCCGTTGAAATCACCGTCGGCTCCAACCGATCGGTTGTCGAAGTCCCAATGCAAGGCAACTCCGCGCAACTGACCGATTACCGCATTCCACTCGAAAAGGATTTCACGAGCGATGCCAATGCCGGTTCAACGAAAACCGACTCCGCCGCTCGAGGCTTCGGTTCGGTCCGCATACCAAGCGATTCGAACCCGTCAGACGACACGGCCTATTTCGTCTTCGAACCTGCACCAGCTCGCCGCGCTTTACTCATCAGTGAGACTCCTGAGTTAGTCCAAGCCATCGAATTGTGCGCTTCGATTTCGCCCGAGCAAAGCGTGCGTTGCGAAGCCGAGCTTGCCAGTCTCTCGCAATTCGAATCGACCGACTTAAGCGACGTTGCTTTGATTGTTTGGCAAGAGAACCTTCCAACCGGAAAATCGCTTGAAACACTCTCGAAGTTCGTCGCCTCCGGCGGGCAGCTATTGCTGCTTCCCCCAGAAAACCCCGATCAGAGCGAAGCCTTCGGCGTGCAGTGGTCGAGTTGGGAAGCGTTGGATGCGAGCGAAGCACCTGTGGGCAACGCTGCAGCACCGGTGAACAATTCGGAATCCACGGATAATCTTGAAGGCAATGCTGGGAATGCTCAGGCGGGTAGTGACCGCATCGCTCGCATCGCGCAATGGCAGAACGACTCGCAGCTTCTCTCCAACACCCTCAATGGAGCTCCATTGCCCATCGGTCAACTAGGAATTCGTCGGCTCTGTGGACTTACCGGTAACCTTGAACCACTCGCAACGCTTCCCAGTGGCAAACCGTTCCTTGCAAGTGTTACGCTTTCTGCCGAGCAAGCCCTTCCGATTATGTTGTGTGCAACAACGCCATCGGATCGCGATTCGACCCTTGCGGGAGACGGTGTTGTGCTTTACGTCACCATTCAGCGATTGCTTGCCATCGGTGCATCAAGGGTTGGTACCACGCGCAATGCGTTGGCTGGAACAGATCACCGAGCGGTGGACGCGAGTTCCAAAATGAGTTTGGGGAACGACGAAGCCCCATCGAACGAGTATCCGATGCATGCAGGTGTTTATGCAACGGATGAGACCCTCGTGGCTATCCATCGCGACGAGACCGAGGATTTACCCCGGGTTGTCGAAACCCCCGTCCTTGAACGACTTTTCGGCGATTTGGCCTGGGCCAAGATCTCCGCCAGCAAGAAGGCAAGCAGCCTCGTGCAAGAAGTTTGGAGATGGTTTGTCGTTGCGATGTTGATGGCGCTTTTGCTGGAAGCCTTGCTGTGCTTGCCAAAAGTCAATAAAAAACGCCCCTCGCAAGCTTAAGGCTCTGTGACGATTTCGGGGCGATACGGTACTATCAAAGAACTGTACGATCAAAGTCAGGGCGTGCGAGTAGTTAAACTCCCCCTGCAGACGACAGTTCTAATCGTAGACTTGCAGCATTCATCCGCACACACTTTTGAGCGATGGCATTATGGAACTTGCGGCGACTTATCATTACTGTCCAGCGTGTGGCTCTCCTCGCAAGTCATTCACACCGTTGCGACCATACCGATGTAGCGAGTGTGGTCACTCAACTTTCTTCGGGCCAGTTTCAGCCGTCGGTGCAGTGGTTTGCAATTCCCTTGGCCACGTCCTGTTGTTGCGACGAGCCAATGATCCGGGCAAAGGAATGCTCGGCATGCCAGGAGGATTCGTCGATCCGGGCGAGAATGCCGAAGAAGCCCTTCGGCGTGAAGTGTTAGAAGAAGTCGGATTGCATGTGACCAAACTCCGGTATTTGACTTCGCGCCCGAACTCGTATTTGTACCGAGGAGTCGAGTTACCGGTTTTGGATTTCTTCTACGTTGCCGAAGTCGATGCGGGCGAGATTTCAAATTCAGATGGCGAGATCACCTCATGGATTTGGACCGACTTAAGCGACGAAGTCCTCGATCAATTAGCTTTCGAATCGAACCGACAAGCTCTTCGGCTATTTCGTGACCAACACGCCTAACACAGGCAACGGCATTTCAGCCCGTTTGCGTTTGTTCATGAGTGAGTTTCGCGAGCTGCGTTAGGATTCCTAAAGCGTCCCCGCGATCGATCGCACGACGCGCTAATTCGACTCCCTCAAAAAGCGAATGGGTCTTGCCACTTACCCATAACCCCGCCGCTGCATTCGCTAACACAATATCACGCGAAGGGCCACTTTCTCCTTGCAGAATACTTCGAATCCTCGCCGCACTCTCCTCCGGCCCCGAGACGGCCAAGTCCTCTGCTTTGATCGTCTCAAGTCCAAAACTTTTCGGCTCCCACATGAATTGCGTCGTCATCCCATACTGAACGTGATACACACTCGTCTCAGCACTGAGGGTTACTTCATCCATTCCATCCAAGCCTCTTACCACGATCGCCGCTTCGATCGGTAATTGAACCAGCGTCGCAGCTAATTTGGTCTGCAAGTCACCGCGCCCCGTACCGATCACTTGAAAAGATGCATTCGCAGGATTGCATAGCGGGCCCAAGTAATTGAATAACGTCGGCACTCCAAGTTGACGGCGAACCTGACCCACATATTTCATCGCTGGATGCAACATCGGCGCGAAACAAAAACATAGACCAAGCTCGTTTAAACATCGCTCGACTCGCTTGCGATCCGCTTCGATCTCCACCCCCAAGCTCGCTAAGACATCCGCTGAACCGGTCGCACTGGTGATCTTGCGATTCCCATGCTTGGCCGTCGGCACTCCGCAAGCTGCGGTGATGATCGCGGTTGCTGTCGAGATGTTGAACGTTCCACTGCCATCCCCACCTGTTCCGCAAGTATCGAGCAAACCCGTGCGTTCCGATCGGATCGGTGTCATCATCGTCCGCATTCCGCGCGCCGCACCGACCATTTCCGAAACCGCTTCTCCCTTGGCTCTCAAGGCCAGGAGCAACTGTCCGATGTGCTCGTCCTCTGCGCGGCCAGCAAGCATCCAGATAATTGCCTGCTGCATTTGATCCGCGTTTAAATCGATTCCCTTTTGGGCAATTTCAATGAAATCCTCTAACATGCTTCCCCGCTATTTCCTAGGTCCACCCATCGCCTCTGGATCCTGCCCCGTTTTGTAGAACAACGACTTCTACGTTACACTAAAGCCCATCGCTCGGCTATCGAGGTTGTCATCCACCCGCGACTTGGCCGAATATTTTAAGCTCACGAAAGAAAAACAAACGCAAAGCCATGGCTAGAAAAGTCATTATCGACTGCGATCCGGGAATTGACGACGCTTTAGCTCTAACCATCGCCTTGTTCGACCCGCGACTCGAAGTGCTGGCCGTGACAACTTCCTCCGGGAACGTCGAAGCCGAACAGTGCGCGCGAAATGTCTTGGGACTTCTTGAAAAACTCGATCCTCCTCGCTACCCACGCATCGGCATCGGAACCGATCCCGATGACGCTCCTGTAGGCGACGGCCGCGATCTGCACGGCTCCGACGGGCTGGGAAACCTCGGACTTACCCCCGTCGAACGACAACATCTGCTGCCGAGCGACAAGCTCATTATCGATCGGGTCAAAGCCGCACCATCCGAAGTCACCATCCTGTGCCTAGGCCCCCTAACATCGGTCGCAAAAGCCTTTCAGCGCGACCCGAGTATTATTTCTCAAATCGACCGGATCGTCATCGCCGGCGGGGCAACACCAGGCCACGGGGACGTCACCCCCGCTGCCGAATTCAACATGCACTTTGACCCACAAAGCGCGCAACGCGTTCTGCGTTCCCCCACCACCAAAACCCTCCTACCCCTCGATGTGACCAACCGCATCCGCTTCGACCTCGAAATCCTCTCGCACCTGCCCCTGAAATACACGCGCGTCGGCTCGATCCTGCATACAATGCTCCCTCACTTGTTTCGATCCTATCGACAAGTCCTCGGTCAAGAAACTATCCCGCTTCAAGGAGTCCTCGGCGTGATCTACCTCCTTGCCCCCGAGCTCTTTACTTGCGAACAATTCATGGTCGATGTCGAAGACCAAGGCTCCATCAGCCGTGGTGCGACCATCATCGATCGCCGAAGCCAAGCACCCGAAGCACATGACCTCGAACTCGCTACCAGCGTTGACGCCGAAGCCGTCCGAGACCTTGTCATCCGCTCCTTTCGCTACGCAGGTCAATCCTCTGAATAGCACCGTTAGCCACAACTAGGAATCGAAGGATGTCGAAATCCAACAGAACCGTCCACCTCGCACTTGTCCAAATGACCACCCCCGGCTCCATCGCGGCGAATATCGAGAAAGCCGTCGAGATGGTTCGCCAAGCGGCGAAAGCCGGTGCAGATATCGTCTGCTTGCAAGAACTCTTCAACGCTCCATACCCTTGCCAGAGCGAAGACCACGACCGATTCGCTTGGGCTGAAACCATTCCCGGCCCAAGCAGCGATGCCATGAGCAAGGTAGCCAAGCAATGCTCGGTAGTCGTCACCGGCTCGGTCTTCGAGCGTCGCGCCCATGGCTTGTACCACAACACTGCGCTGGTCTTCGATACCGATGGGAAGCAAGTCGGGTTCTATCGCAAGATGCATATTCCGGATGATCCCCATTACTACGAGAAGTTTTATTTCACTCCTGGCGATACTGGATTCACCGTCGCGAAAACCAAACATGCGGTGATAGGTGTAGGCGTTTGCTGGGATCAATGGTACCCAGAAGCCGCACGGTTATTCGCGCTCCGCGGCGCTGAGATCTTGCTCTACCCAACCGCTATCGGTTGGCTTGCTCAAGACAAACCGACGGTTGGCAAAAGCCAACATGAAGCTTGGGAGACCATGATGCGCTCGCACGCGATTGCCAACGGACTCTACGTCGCTGCTGCCAACCGTGTCGGCGTCGAAGAGAATATCGAATTCTGGGGTGGATCCTTCGCATACGACCCCGCAGGAAACCTCTTGCATCGCGCAAGCCACGACAGCGAAGAGCTTGTCATGGTCCGATGCGATCTGGATTTCATCAATACACAACGTACCTATTGGCCATTCCTCCGCGACAGACGGATCGATGCCTACGGCGATCTTACGAAACGATGGTTGGATTCATGAGCCTTAAATCACCCGCCGAAATCGGTTTCACTTGGGTCGCTGAATGGGAACGCCACGAAGCGACTTGGATATCCTGGCCCCATAACGAATCTACTTGGCCCGGGCGATTCCACCGCATTCCACCCGTAACCGAGCAAGTCATCCGAACGCTTGCCGAAGTCGAACACGTACACGTTCTGGGTGGTCCAAGCCAGTCGCTTTCGCTTGCTCGAAAAGCCCTTGAAACGATCCCCAACGTGACGGTCCATCCCATCGTAACCAACGATGTTTGGATTCGAGACTACGGCCCGACCTTCTTGATACATCCCTCCGAAGGTCGACTCGGCGCAGTCCAATGGATCTTCAACGCATGGGGGAATAAATACAACCCTCACGATAGCGATGCAAATGCTTCTAGCGAAATCTGCCGAGGTCTTGATTCCCAAGGCCACTGGTCGGATCCCAGCGACATTGGCTCATCGACGCGCGCAATCGAAGCCTTCCGCTCACGATTGACCTGCGAAGGTGGTGCGCTCGAGACCGATGGCCAAGGAACGCTGCTGACTACTAGTAGCGCCGTATACACCGGTACTCGCAACCCAAACTGGTCCCGAAAAGAAATCGAAGCCGAATTCAAACGGATGCTGGGTGTTCGCAAAGTCCTATGGGTAGACGGCGGCGAACTTGCCGGTGACGACACTGATAGCCATATCGATCAACTCGTCCGCTTCACCCGTCCAGGTGTCGTCCTCGCCGCAATCGCGTCCTCCGCCGACGATTCCAACGCCCCGCACCTAGCAAAGCAATTTCAAGCCCTTCACGAGATGACCGATGCAGATGATCGCCCATTGGAAATCATCCCGCTGCAAACACCTCCACCAAGGCTTGCGCAAGGCAGACGACTGCCGGAAAGCTACTGCAATTACTACTTGGCAAATGGCATCGTTATCGTTCCGCAATTCGGTTACCGAATAACTGATGATGCCGCAATCGGTATCCTTCGCGAACATTATCCCGATCGCGATATCATCCCCATCGACGCCTCAGATTTCATCTGGGGACTCGGTGCCTTCCACTGCGCAACCCAACAACAACCCGCGATCGGCTAAAGTAGTTTCTCGCTCTGAATTCCAACTGTCCGTTCAAACTAAACTATCCGTTCAAACCAGTTTATTCGTCCAAACCAGTTTATTCGTCCAAACTAATGGTCTCACACGCATGCCCGACCAACACTCCCAATTCAACGGGCCGATATGTAGCTTGATCCGCGCTCGCAAGCTACTTTCAATGCGGATCCTCGTGTGCGCTCTGATGCTCACAGCTTGGGTGGAGATCACCCCGGATGCTGGCTCGATCATCATTGGCGTTGCACAATTGGGCGGAATTGCCCAAGCCGACGAAACAGTACAGAGCAATTCTCCAAATGAGAACGCAGCGGAACCACTGACTTCTCGCACCAACTTCCTGATTCTCTTCGCCGATGACTGGGGACGATTCGCCAGCGCGTATGCTGCTATCGATCCCGATCCCTTGCTATCGCTGGTTCGCACTCCCAACATCGATCGTATCGCCCAACAAGGCGCACTGTTTCGACATGCGTTCGTGTCGGCTCCAAGCTGCACACCTTGCCGCAGCGCTCTGCTCTCTGGACAACACTTTTGGCGCACCGGTCGCGGCGCGATTCTTCAAGGTGCCGTTTGGGATCCGAATATTCCCGCCTTCCCACTGCTGCTCGATCAAGCCGGTTATCACATCGGTGAGTCATTCAAAGTCTGGAGCCCTGGTTCACCGGGTGATGCTCCCTACGGTGCCGGAAAATTCGCTTATGAAAAGTTTGGACGAAAATTCAACGACTTCTCAGAAAATGTGACCCGAGCAGTTCGCGAAGGAAGCTCGATCGAAGCAGCTAAAACGGAGCTGCTCGACGGTGTCGAATCGAACTTCAAAGACTTCTTACAAGCCCGACCCGATGGTCGACCATTCTGTTATTGGTTTGGACCAACCAATACACATCGCCAATGGATCGAAGGCTCTGGCGAGAGTCTATGGGGATTCGATCCCAAGCAATTTCAAGG
>CAIJIZ010000629.1 GCA_903820735.1 uncultured Pirellula sp. | reverse complement strand
GCCGCATGCACAAGCTTAGCTCCAGCGTCTTGATGCTGACCTGCCGAAGCGAATGCGATGGAGAGGATTTCGCCACGTGCGCCTGGTTCCATCATGTATACCGCTGGGTACTTCATCGTCAGCTTGCTGCCCAAGTTCCCGTCGACCCATTCCATGGTGGCATCACCATAAGCTACAGCGCGTTTGGTGACCAGGTTGTAAATGTTGTTTGCCCAGTTTTGGATCGTGGTATATCGGCAACGGCTACCCCGCTTGCAGATGATCTCTACCACGGCAGAGTGAAGGGATTCCGACGAATACATCGGTGCGGTACATCCTTCGACGTAGTGGATGCTTGCTCCTTCATCGACGATGATGAGTGTGCGTTCAAACTGCCCCATATTTTCCGCGTTGATACGGAAGTAAGCTTGAAGTGGGAAGTCGATCTTGACTCCTTTGGGGACGTAGATGAACGAACCACCAGACCACACAGCAGAATTCAATGCAGCGAACTTGTTATCGTTCGGAGGAATGATCGTTCCGAAGTACTCGCGAACTAAGTCAGGGTACTCTTTGATCGCCGTATCGGTATCGGTGAAAATAACACCTTGCTCAACAAGGTCTTCTTTCAACGATCCATAAACGACCTCGCTCTCAAACTGGGCCTTCACCCCTGCAAGAAACTTCTTCTCGGCTTCGGGAATACCAAGCTTATCGAAGGTGTCTTTGATTTCTTGTGGGACTTCGTCCCAAGTCCGACCCTGACGATCTGTGGGCTTGAGGTAATAGAAGATGTCCTGGAAGTTCACATCGATGCTACCGCCCCACTTCGGCATGGGCTTGGAATGGAAAATCTCCAAGGATTTGAGCCGGAAATCACGCATCCACTGAGGCTCGTTCTTCATTTCGGATATCTGATTGACGATATCCGTGTCGAGTCCCTTACGGGCCTTGAACACTGCTTTGCTTTCGGTGCGGAAATCGTACTTGTTGATTTCCCCGATGGCGTCTTGGGAAGCGATATCTGTAGACATGATTGGTTGCTTGGTTGAAGTAAGTAAGGGATCGATATTGGGTGGATCGGGTGGGAACCAGTTCCATGCAGGGCATAGCGAGTGGCTCTAGCAAATTGCTAGATTGCCGCAGCTTCCTCTTTCGCTAACATCTGTTGATTAGCCGCTTCGGCATCAGGGTACGTCCTGCGAATTCGGTCGTATCCGGTGTCGTGCAGTTCGCGAGCAAGCTCAGGGCCGCCCGTCTCGACAATGCGTCCGCCGAGCATCACGTGTGTGAACTGCGGAGGATTGTGTTCGAGAAGCTTGTCGTGGTGCGTAATGATCAGCAAACCCATCTTCTCCCGACCGATCTCAGCGATGGAAGCTGAGGCGAGTCGAACGGCGTCGGCATCGAGTCCGGAGTCGGTTTCGTCCAAGATCGAGAACTTCGGTGAGAGCATCGCCATCGTCAAGATTTCCGCCCGCTTCATTTCACCGCCAGAAAAGCCGTCGTTGACATAGCGACGCGCAAACTCCGGATCCATTTTGAGCTGCTCCATCTTGGATTTCAGTTCCTTGCGAAACTCTCGCATCGCGATGAGCTCTTGCCCTTCCTTGCGATCCGGTTGGCGCACATTCGTCGCCGCATGTCGCAAGAAGTCAGCCATTTTCACGCCAGGAATCGCTACCGGACGCTGGAAAGCCATGAAGATCCCGGCGCGAGCCCGCTCGTCGGCTTGCATCTGCGTCAGATCCACACCGTCGAGGTAAATCGCTCCTTCGGTGATTTCGTAATTCGGGTGGCCTGCGATAGCTAATCCCAACGTACTTTTGCCAGATCCGTTTGGACCCATCAGAGCATGCGTTTCCCCGAACTTGATTTCTAGGTTTACACCGCGCAGGATCGGCTTATCGTTGACGCTGACATGCAAGTTCTCAATGCGTAGTACGTGGATCATTCTCTTTGTAGTTTGGTAAGTGATACTAGGATAGTGAATTGTTCGAGGGTCGAAGTTATTGACTGTGTCGGCTAGGATTGAGCCGTTGCAACGGATTGCAATGAACTCGATTCCGGTGCAGCGTAGGACGGTGGATTCTTCTGAGTGGGGGTGAATTGACAAGTCCCATGTCCATCAAGTTTGCAGCACTGAAGTTCTATGGGTTGTCCGATGGCTTCGCTCAAAACTTGCTGCTCGAGTTTGCAGAGACTACGTTCCGCATCGCGACCGCTCAAGTCAGGATAAGGACAAGCATGGACGGATAGGATTGGCAAGCCATCGACATTCACGTAGGTAGCTGGAATCCTACGCGAGGCCATCAAGCCGGCTAGTGCACGCATCCGTTCATCCAAGGAGCCGGCAGGGAGTAAGTCTCCGAAGACGCGTCCCATTCTCTTCGATACTCTGCCGATCAGCTTCTCTTTTGTAGGAAGGTCTTCGAGATCCGAAATTTCCGTCCAAAGCGCTACGGCAAGGTCTGTGTAGGTCACCCCTACCTGCCGCCAGCCAAGGTCGGTTAGCAAATACGAGTAAGTTGGGCGTCCGCGACCGGCAGAGTGTTTGCGACGTTCGATGTATCCGGCGCTCTCCAATCGATCGAGCCGCTGTCGCACGGCCGTAGCGGTTACTTCTAACTTATCGGTTAAGTCGATTACGGTTAGGCCTTCGTAGCGTCGAAGCAGATCGAGCACGAGTTGGTCGACTGGCCGGGTCGGATTTTGATTACATGCCTTAGCTAAGTCCATGGCTTCAAGACCTTTACGACGAATAGTCTAGGGCCAGAAGTCAGCCCTTTGGACAAGAAAGTATACGAACCTAGGCAATTATGACAAGCTATATTGCGATAAAAGTGATTAGGGACGTCACTTTTAAGGAAGAGGGGATGAGTATGTCCGCAATTACGAAAGAGTTAAACTGCAAATGGAAGCATAAATAGGCTGTATTTGTAAGTTTCCCGCTTAAGGTCGCGAAGAGAAGACTTGCGACATTGAAAAGAAAAAGGGCCGAAGGTTGAACCTCCGGCCCCATGTGTTTTAGGCAGTGATTGCCGTTTGCTGTTCGTCGAATTCTTGTTCGTCGGCCTGCTGTTCGTCGTCAGAACAAATCCCGTTGGAGATTACTCTGGAACGTTGGCAACGATGCCATCGGAAATGCCGCCGAGGGCGCGGTATACACCGCGGTCAATATCATTGGAAATGAATCGAACGCTTCCGTCAGCACTGGCGAAGTTTGCTCCGACACCGTGGTCGCTGGTGAAACCGTAGCTGTTTTGCCAATCCGCAGAGCAGTTTTCCAATCGTTTGCGAATAGACTTGCTGGCATCCATGTCACAGACGGGTGGGGCATTCAGGGGAATTGCTACGGTTGCCACGCTCCCATTGAACCAGAACCACCAGTTGTGTTGAGTGTAGGCCCCTACCGACTCGCCGACCATCAACGTATTGCTCAAACCGTCCTTGATCGACGCGATGAGCGTGTTGCAGGGAGTACCGCCGTAGTTTGCAACCGCATTTGGAAGCAAAGAGCACGTTGGACTTGGAGCAACGCCTTGGTAGCCTGCGAAGAAGATACCATTTCCATTGCCTAGGCCGTTCCCATTGTTTTTGAAGAATGGATCCGATCCGAAATTCGAGTCATTGCTTGTGCAATGTGCACCCCAAGCCCAGTTCGAACCGGCTACACCTTTGTAGCTGGTTACTGCATACTGTTGTCCCGAGGAGCTTCGTTGTGCTCGGTTCGGCAATACGTTAGGTGTTGTGTCGCTTGGGCAACGAAACAATGCGATTTTCTGTTGTGCAATCCATGGAGTTGTATTGACGGTCGGTGCAACAGGTCCGCCGGTGTTGCGAGTATCGTTCGACACGTCGAACCCCTGTACGAGGTTTTGATGTAGTGTGCCTTGTTCCATGTAGGGAAGGATGTTGGTCATCCACGATGTTTGAGTGACGTTTGCTTGGGCAGGCAGTGGGTCGGTCATGATGTCGGCAGTGCTCGAGACCGTACCGAAGTTCCCTGGAAGCTGTTTTCGTGCACCTTCGAAGCTTGTGCAAGCCAACGCCAATTGTCTTACGTTGCTTGAGCAGGACATGCGTCGAGCGGCTTCGCGGGCCGCTTGGACGGCTGGCAGAAGGAGTCCAACGAGGACGCCGATGATGGAGATAACGACGAGAAGTTCGACGAGGGTAAAACCTCGTCGTGGGCCGGTAAGGCGCAAGAGTGGGTTGCGAGCAAGCATGTGTTAATTCTCCGGACAGGGACCTTGAAGCTTATAGGGCGATCGGGTTTGTCGTCATTCAGAAAAGGGAAATAGAACGATGGATAATAAAGGACAACGTCTCGCTGGTTGTGTGTGGCAAGCCGTACTCTTGGGGGTGAGGCGATAGCGGTTTGGACACAATCGCCCGCTCCCCTCCTTAAATCGTACGGGTTGGGGGTACGATGTCAAGAAATTCCAACGGAGTTGCCGGGGAATCATTAAGAAAACATGAAGGGTTTTCTTTGACTCTGTTTGTACTCGAGTTGTGCTAAAGGCTTGGGAAGAGGACAGCCTTTATGGATTTGTTCCACCTGAGATGGCATTGATCGCTTCGGAGAGTGCCCGTTGGCGCGATACGATTTGATCTCGAAGGGATTGGATTTGTTTGAAGGTCGAGGAGATTTCAGCTTTTTCGGTTTGAAGGCTCTCTTGAAGTCGTTGTGCTTCGGCGGTGATCACGTCGAGTTCTTTGCGGTACTGAGCGACATCTTTATCGAGTTTGGCTCGTTCGTCTTGACCAAGTCGGACTTGGTTGTCGGCGACGGTTTGGGACTTTTGCATTTCAGCCAATTCGCGTTGGATCAAGACCGCGTCTTGGAGTGCGGCGGTGATTTGTCGTCGGACTTCGCGGAATGCATATTCGTAGTCGTTGAGTTGGCGAACGAAAACGGGGGCCACGGCTCGCACGATATCTTGTTTG
This sequence comes from uncultured Pirellula sp., assembly GCA_903820735.1. GTDB lineage: Bacteria > Planctomycetota > Planctomycetia > Pirellulales > Pirellulaceae > JBKCUI01. Next base: position 590 of record CAIJIZ010000629.1, on the reverse strand, counting down.
CCAAGTTCGTTTGCGGTGGCGGAGTCAAAGACGAGTTGGTCTCCTTGTTTGAAGGAGACTTTGGCGTTTTCTTCGCCGCGTTTGAGGCGAGCGTCGACGGATCGACCGCTCAAGTCGTAGAAGCCCCCTTCGGTTGCATTGCGTTGTTCTTGGGCGTCGACTTCGATGGAATGATCTTTGAGGAATTCGACTCGGACGTAAACTTGATCGGGCGGGGTCCCTTCCGGTGGCCTTGCTCCATCGTTGAGATAGGACTGCAAGACGCGGGCCTTAATGGCTTGTTGAGCACTCAAACCGGTCGGTTCGGCAGACGCGAGGCTTGGATCGATCGCAAGTAGCGTTGCGATTTCGTTCAGGTCCATTCGGCCGAAAACCGCGTTTTCTTCGGTTTGAGAGCCTTCGGCTGCGAAAGCGTTATGCGAGTCTAGGGGCATCAATTCGTAGATCGCCCAAGACGGGTAGGTACCGGATCCGATGGCCGCGATTTGTTCTGGGGTCAGGGTACCAGTGGGTTTGACTTTGATTGCCCCTGCATTCGACTCGGTAACGACGAATTCACCGAGGTAAGCCGATGGCATCAGCCCGCGTGG